>NZ_OMWA01000021.1:62574-67211 GCF_900314615.1 uncultured Methanobrevibacter sp.
TAGTATTTTTTTTAGTTAGTTCGTTATTTTTGTTATTTAGGTTAGTATTTTTTTTAGTTAGTTCGTTATTTTTGTTATTGAGGTCATTATTTTCTGATTTTATTTGATTATTATAGTTAGATAGTTCAGAATTTTGTTTAGTTAAATTTTGTTTATCTAAAATGAGTTCTTCAGTGTTATTTGTTAAAACTTTATTATTAATAATTAAATTATTATTATTTTCTTTTAAAGATTCAATAGTATTTTTATATGTTTCATTGGTGTATTCCAATATTTTAATTTGATTATTGTGTTTAGAATTTATTGTTATTAATTTTTGGATTTGATTTTGATAATTTTTATCTGAATTTTTTAATGTTTTTATTTTACTGCTTAATTTGGTGTTTTCGGTATTTAAATTGTTGATTTGTGTTTTATTGTTATTGTTTTCTTTATTTAATTGTGATATTTCGTTTTTTAGGTGGTTGTTTTCATTTGTAATTATATGTATATTATCTTTTAATTTGGTGTTTTCGGTATTTAAATTGTTGATTTGTGTTTTATTGTTATTGTTTTCATTTGTTAAACTTAGTATTTTATTGTTGTATTCTTTATTTGTTTTATTTAATTTTTGTATTTTTGTTTGAAATTTAATGGTTTCATTATCTAATTCATCGAGTTTACTTTGATAAATTTCATTATTCTCTTTTAAATTTTTAATCTGATTTTCTTGCCGAATACTTTTTTTAATTAATTTTCGTGAATAATTCTTAGTTTCATTTAATTCTTTAATTTCTTTTTCAGAATTATTATTAAGTTTTTTAATTTTATTGTTATTTTGAAGAATGATTCTATTATTTTCATGTATTTTTTGACTATATTCTGTATTTTTCTTCTTTAACTGGTTTATTTGATTTTTTTGTGAATTTAATGTAATATTTTGGTCAATAATTCTTTCAAGATAACATTTTTCAACAATCTCTCCAATATCACTATCATACACTATTTTTTCGATAAAATTTTTAAAGGAGTTATTTTCAGGGAATATTATTCCTAAACCATTGAATCCATTGATTTTATAAAAATTTAAATTTAAATTTGTTTGCTTTAAAAAATCTTCAATAGCAGTTAAAACCCCATTTTTAGGAGTATTTTCAATAGTAGCATTGTTTAAATTCACATTAGCTCCACCATATTTTAATAATTCCTTTTTATTCGGCATCATTCCTAATCTTTTATATTCATTAAGATATTCTGAGGGTATTGTTTTAGGATTATAATATAAATCTCTTCTACCATATGGCCAAGAGGTATCATGTAAAATTATTATTGGAAAATTTTTTTGATCAAATTTTGTTTCTATTATTTTTAGTTCATTGTAAACAGTATACCAGTTATGGTCTCCATCTATTAAGATAATATCATATTTTTCAATTATTTTTAAGGAATTTAAACTAATGTCTTTGATTGGAATAAATTTAGACCCATATTTTTCTTTAATAGCGCCTATATCATATGATGGTGAAGGGTCAATTGAGATTAATTTAGCATTATTCTCATGTTCACAATAATTTAATATTTTTTCAGTATTCAAACCTACATCAGAACCTACTTCAACTATTACTTTTGGTTTAATTTTATTGAATATAGGATTTATAATAATTTCCCAAAATCTATTCATTTTTGCACCTTTTGTTATTGTTAATATTCATTTAGTTTTATTTAATTCATTAATCCAATTTGGAGCAATATAATTTTCAATAAATCTTTCAATTCTTATTTCAATGAGAATATCTGGATTATACCATTCAATTAACTCTTTATTTAAATTTAAATGATCCCAATAGAAGAATATTTCTCGGAAATATAAACTTAAATAGTGTTTTAATGGTGTAGTGGACGAATCTCTAAATATGAGTGCTTTAAGATTAGAATAACTATTTGGATTATAAATATGCTCAGAAATTCTATTTTGATCTTTAGCAAATTTTTTAGGGATATTTAAATATTGTATGTCTTTAGGTATTGGAAACAGTACTTTATTAATTTTTATCTCTTTTTTTTCTAAATTTGAATACGACCAATTTAAATAATGAATCAAATCACAAGTTTCGTTAATTTCAGTAAAGTCACACTCCTTCACAAGATCTTTATATTTATTTTTTGTTAATGTGGTGTCAATATGATTTAAAATATGATATGAAAATTTTTTACCACCTTCAATATTTTGATGTGAATCTTTTTCCCAATAACAATATTCATTTAATTCTTTATTAAAATCTAAAACATTTATTTTATCTACATTTCGGATTATTGAATTATATTTTATTGGTAATAAATTTTTACAGATTATGCTTTTATCTGGAACAATAAAATAATAATATCCAATTCCTTGATTTCTAAAATATTCTTTTTTATTGTTCAAATCTTGATTGAATTTTTCATAATTAAATTTACTTGTAAATGTGTCATCATAATGTTGTTTTAGTTCATTATTTGTATCATTAATTAAAAAATAATAATTATTTTTTCCACGAATACTATGCCTTAAATTTAATTTTTCTAATTCATTAAATGTATATGCTTTAGGGATGTGGCCTTTATTTTTTCCATATATTATAAAATATATTAGTGGGTTTTCACCACTTTTTTTCACGTCGGGATATTCATTTAAATACCATTTTGTATCGAATTTTGGGGATGGATTTAATTGTTGTTTTTCACAATTTTCTAGGAAAAATATTATTGGGTCTATGTCTGAGGGTATTTCATATTTTTCATAAAACCAAGTTTCATCAAACATTTCTGAATTATATATTATGGAGTAATCTTTTTTGTATTTTGGGTCATATTTGTAAGGAAGTGGTAATCTATATGCATCTTTTCCGTAAGCTATGTAATGTGCAAAAGCATTCATTCCACTTTTTTCAACGTCGGGATATTCATTTAAATACCATTTTGTATCAAATTTAGGAGAAGGATTTAAATGCATTGAAATACAATTTAAGAGGTAATAAGAAATTGGATCTGTTTCAGGTGGGACATAATACTGTTTTAGAAACCACTTTTCATTAAATAAATTAGAATTTTTAATATAAAAATATGATTCTTTGAATATATCATCATTAATTTTCATAAACTCCCCTCAATTTTATATGTTTATATTAGTAAGTTACGATATTTAATTTTAACATTAATTCGTTATATTCAAAAACTTGTGTGATTTGAATTTTCACTAGTTTTTGTGTCACGAAATTTTTTCGCCCTATTTTTTCTTTATTTTTAATTTAAAAGCAATAAAATTAATATATGTGATGGAGCTAATATATTAATATGTCCAGTATTAAAATAAAAGCTCCATATGGATGTATGGAGTTAAAAGAATATAAACTTTCCGATTTTGTACCTGAGTTTTCTGAATTCCGTCAATCTGATGATCTTTCTCGATTTGGTTGTGAAAATATTGATGATAATCTTATCAGGTTGGAGAAAAAGGTAAAATTCATTTTGAAAATAGAATTGCCATTTGTCCAAGTTGTAAGTCACATCACACAGTTAAAAATGGAACTTATGAAAGAAAATTAATTTTTTTAAGAATTGGAGAACAAATTTGCACTGTTCGGGAATATAAATGTAAAAAATGTGGTAAAGTCTTCTATACTGATTTATAATCAATTGTTTACGCTAATTCTAACATAATATTGCCAGTTATTGAGTGTATTGAAAATTTATATCAAATTTATGGTGCTGGACTTCATAAAATACGATTTGACTTAAAACAACAACACAACATTGAAATCTCACATCAAAGCATTGAAAACATATTATTAGAATCTAATTATAAATTTGACTATCAAAATTGGACTTATCTGGTTATTACTTGTTTGACAGCCTTTTGGTAAAAATTAATGGGATTTGGAACTATATTTTAGCCTTATTTGATGTTAAACTAAATACTCTTGGTTCCATCAAATTGGTCGATTCAGAAGATTCCAAGACCATTTATCAATTTTTAAAAGAATCACTACGTAATCAAAAGAAAATATCAATTGGAACAGATTTAAAACATGAATATCGAGAAGCAATAGATAAACTAAAAGTAAAACATCATTTCTGCAAATTTCATCTAAAACAAGCAATAAACAAAAGATTTAAAGACTATTTCGACAAAAATCAACTAACAGATAACGAAAAAAATCTTAATGGATTTAAAACAGGATGTTATAAAATATTGGATGCAGAAACACTTAATGATGCTAAAAAACTACGAGATATGCTAATTGATAAAAAATACTCAAAAAATAAGTTTACAGACAAAATCCTATGGAAATTCATCATTCCCTACTTTAAAAAATTAACGACACGCCTTGAAAATTCGAATATTCCATTAACGAACAATAAAATTGAAAATATTTTCGAAAAAGTATTTTCAAAACACATAAAAAGAACAATGAAAATAGAATTAGGTCTTTTAAGTAGATTCATGCTGAAACTAAATTATTGGAACATAAAACATGAAAAAGAAAAAAATCATACAAATTTTTGAAAGAGCCATTAATGACTCTTTCAAAAACTTTGTTGATTTTCAAAATCCTTTTTTCGATTGTCGTTCCAAATTAGATCTCTGCGATATATTCGTTTTAAAACTCCTCGTTTGG
>NZ_OMWA01000022.1 GCF_900314615.1 uncultured Methanobrevibacter sp.
GAGTGAATTCAGCCAATTAGATAGAAATGATATGCATCATTTAACTATTTGAATTCAAATAATTATCAAATTTCAAGTACACATTCTCTTCAAATTTTCTAAAAATTTTTTGTTATGTGAACTTGTTGTTACAACATCAACATTACATTTTAAAGATTGTTCTAAATCATGAATAAAATCAACGAAATCTATTAAACCTTTGATTTCACCTTTGTTTATTAATAAATCTATAATTACTTCTACAAAAGATTATGAAAAACATTGGAAATCCAAATATATATTATAATCCAAAAACTCTTTGGAAACATAATACTCTTTTTAATCCCAACCCACAATAAACAAGTGAATGAAAAATTTAATTATTTTAAATTTCAAAAAGTAGTGTAGAGAGAACAAAAGTTATATAACTATTACATGAGTTTTCATAAAAACTCTCTCCAAAATTATAATTAATTAATAATTTCATTTTTAAATTATATATAAATAGCTATTTAACTTAAAAAAATCATTGATGTAAAAGACACAACGAATGAAAACTGCGTTCATCTTAAACTATAAGAACGTTAACAATAACGATAGCTAAGAAAAAACTGAAATTTACTTTAACATCAGATTTCAGGATTTAAAATCTAATTCAAAAATGAACTTGATATATATGCACAACTTAGAATTAACTTCAACATCACCAAACCCCAATGTTAAAGTAAAAAGCCAATAATAATATTATAAGATGGAGAGTTACTTTTGATTTAATTAACTTTAACGTTAACAATAACGATAGCTAAGAAAGAACTGAAATTTACTTTAACATCAGCATTTCAGGATTTAAAATCTGATTCTAAAATGAGCTTGATATATATGCACGACTTAGAATTAACTTCAACATCACCAAACCCCCCGTTAAAGTAAAAAACCATAAAGAATATTATAAGATGGAGAGTTACTTTTGATTTAATTAACTTTAACGTTAACAATAACGATAGCTAAAAGAAAACTGAAATTTACTTTAACATCAGCATTTCAGGATTTAAAATCTGATTATAAAATGAGCTTGATATATATGCACGACTTAGAATTAACTTCAACATCACCAAACCCCCCCGTTAAAGTAAAAAGCAATTAATAATATTATAAGATGGAGAGTTACTTTTGATTTAATTAACTTTAACGTTAACAATAACGATAGCTAAAAGAAAACTGATATTTAATTTCAAACATCAAAACTTATTATCAAATTCCAACATATATCCAATTAACCAAAAGGGAGGAATATTTAATGAATAAGAAAATAGTATTCGCATTAATTATAGTGGGCTTGCTTGCTGTTTCAGCAGTCAGCGCTCAGAATTCATTATTCCTAAACGGCAATAATGATGATTCAATGTATCAAGTCTCATTGATGCAGGCTTTCATGCATGGAGAATATGACGGAGTAATCACAGTAGGAGATTTAAAAACACATGGTAACACAGGTCTTGGAACATTCGAAGGGGTAAACGGTGAGATGATAATTCTTGACGGAGTCGTTTATCAGGCAGCAGCTGACGGAAGCATTAACGTCATGCAAGATAACGAAACCATACCATTCGCTACAATCACCAACTTTGATGAAGATGGAAAAATAGACAATATAAACGCCAAGGACTTTGACGATTTAACAAGTCAGTTAAACAAGGAAATCAGCAAAAACAGCGCAAATAACATGTACGTAATCAAACTCAAAGGTGATTTTTCAAACATTACAGTCAGAAGTGTTGAAAAACAGGAAAAACCATATAAGGAATTCACAGAAGTTGCTGCAGTTGACCAAAAAGTATTCAACCACACTGACCAGACCGGAACAGTTGTAGCTGTATACTTCCCGGAATACATGAATGAATTAAACATGCACGGCTGGCATCTTCATTTCCTGTCTGACGATAAGACAAAAGGAGGGCATGTTTTAAACTTCACTGATTTCAAAGGATCCGGACAAGTTGATGAAATCCATGAATTCAACATGATACTTCCAAGTGATGACTCATTTGCAAAAATGAATTTCACAGAAGACATGACCAATAAAATAAGCAGCGTGGAATAACTCTCTTTTGAGTTATTCTTCTTTTTTTATCAGAATTATTTTTAATTGATTAAACACACTCAGAATATAGATTAACTGATTTTAACTACCAATTATCTTAAAGAACATCGCCACCACATATTCTTCCATACATTATTGATTTGACATGTAAAATTGTTTTGGGATTAAATCAACATCACTTATGAAACATTCAAACTACAATTCCCGAAAAATAGAAAAATTTTATATCTATGAACAGATATAACATATAATAGAATTCTAAATTTATGATATTTTTTGATAAATTGAATTCTAAATTAATGCAATTTATAGTCCTATGGTGTAATGGCAATCATACGAGTCTCTGGAACTTGTGACTCCGGTTCGACTCCGGATAGGACTATTTCATTATTTTTAAGAAAAAATAGATAATAATATTGAATTTTTTAAAAAAAAACATTTTTCAATGGGGCCCGTAGCTCAGTCTGGCAGAGCACTTGGCTCTTAACCTTGTTGTCGCGGGTTCAATTCCCGTCGGGCCCGTTTTTTATTAAACAATTTTACACTGAACATCCAATCATCTTTTTTAATGTTTCTTTCAAAAAAAAACGAAATTATGAATAAAACACATTATATATAATAATTTAGTGAAAAATGAACATAAAACTAAACAATAAAATGCAACTGCTGGCCATGTTTATTATTTCTACAAGTATCTTAACAGTGGCACAGTCAATAATTACAACAGCATAGTTTATTTAATGAGTGACTTTTCGACCTCATCAACACAGGCACAATGGTCATATTCAGTATTCCTACTCGTAGTGGGCGTAATGATCCCATTAAGTGCTTACATATCCCGAAGATTCACTGCAAGGAAAATATTCATCTTTTCATCGATTATATTCCTCATCGGATCAACCATTTGTTATTTATCAAATTCCATAATTGTTTTGATTATTGGCAGGATTCTTCAGGCAATTGGAAACGGTGTTATAATGCCCTATGTTCAGATTTTGCTTCTTAGAACTACTCCTGAAGAAAAATGGCAGACTTATATGGGAGTATACGGTTTGATAATTGGAATAGCTCCGGCCATAGGTTCATTTTTAGGAGGATTTGTCATAACTATCTATGGATGGAGAGCACTGTTTTCATTTTTCACAGTAGCAACAATAATTCTTTTGGTTTTAGGAGCAATATTTGTAAAGGACAATGCTTCAACTGAAAATTATCCACTTGACTATCCATCTGTCGTATTGTCAATAATCGGATGTGCCGGCGTAATGCTTGGTTTTACAAATGTTGCAGATTTTGGATTTGTACATTATCTTGTAATTTTGCCGATAATCATAGGAATTGCAAGTTTAATCCTATTTGTAAATCGTCAATCAAAATTGGAAAAACCTTTGATTAACTTATCCATACTTAAAAACAAGTATTTCTCAGCAGGTACAATATTCATTTGCATTCTATTTGCATGTTTAAACGGATGCACAGCGCTTCTTCCTATATTCATACAGGGAGTGGCTAATCATTCCGCAATCTTTTCCGCTTCAGTGCTTCTGCCTGGAGGATTATTAATAATTGCATTTAATATCGTAGGTCCAATTCTTACTAATAGAATTGGAATCAAAAAGGTCCTGATTATGGGATGTATCATTTCAATAATAGGATTTGCAACAATGATGATGTACACTCAGGATTCTTCATTTGAATTTATCTTAATAATGCAAGAATACCATGACCTCTTTTGAGGTCGTGGATGAATTGCACGGGGAGTGTACTTCTTTTGAAAGTAATTTTTAAGACGTATTTTTCTTATTTTGTTGCTTTAAATTTGTTATTTTTATTTTTGTATCTTATTCACTGTATTTTTTTTCTCATTTTTTTTAGGCGAATACTTTTCACACGCTCTCTCGCGATTATGTATTATATAACCATCATTATAATATATATTTGTCAATCAGAAAAAAAGTTTTTTTTCTGTGTGGTTAGATTGGGAGTTGTGATTTTTTTATGGTTTATCGTGCTTGTAAACATCGTGTTTATCCTAATCAAAAGCAGGAACGATTGTTTAATGAATATTTGGGACATTCACGTTTCATTCACAATAATGTAATTGGAGAGATAGAGTACAACAGACGCATAGCCAATCTATTCAATGCTTGTGCACCATATGTTAACAATAAGTATGTTGAATCTATATTTAACTATTTAAGAGTATGGTATCCTTTTATTAATGAATTGGACATTAATACAATGCAGGCATCTTATAAACCGGTTCTGATTGCTTATGAGAACTTTTTTAAACGAGGTTTTGGACATCCCAAGTTTAAAAAGAAAAACAGTGCATCACAATCAGTTAAAATCAACAACATCAACAACAGAATACGTGTAGAAAACGGAAAACTATATTGGAGGCCATTTGGATGGATTAACCTCAAAGGTTATCGGCCTGAAATAACTGGCAAAATCAAATATATAATACTTAAAAAACAAAACAGCCAATGGTTCATAATTGTTCAATATGATGCCCCGCTGCCGGAACCGCTCCCTAAAACCGGGAAAGAAGTAGGAATTGATTTAGGTGTTAAAACATTAGCAACACTTTCAGATTTTAAAGCAAAAGCCACGCTAAAACTAAATGAAATCAATGCTAAAATTAAAAAAACACAAAAAATCCTAAAACGCAAAACAAAAGGCAGCAGACAATATCAAAAAATCCTAAAAACACTACACAAACACATAAACAAAAAAAAACAACATCAAAAGAGAATACTATCATAAAATAAGCAAAGAAATAGTTGAAGAATACGATGTAATCAAAATGGAAAATCTAAACATAAAAGAAATGATTCTAGATCAGGATTACAGCAAAGGACTACATGAAGTAAGTCTAGGCATATTGAAAAACATGATAAAATACAAATGCGAACTATACAGTAAAAATTACATTGAAATACCAAGATATTATCCTTCATCACAAATATGCCATGTCTGCGGATACAGAAACAATGACTTAACCATTGACCAACGAAACTGGCAATGCCCACAATGCGGAACAATACTCGACCGAGATGTCAATGCCGCCATAAACATTTTAAACTATGGAAAATAAATATATAAAGATAATATTATATTTAAATGAACCCTGAGACCCAGGGGGATAGCTCGGTAAATTCTAGGACTCACAAGAGAACTACAGCCCGAGAATCTCCGTCGTCTACACGACGGGGAGGTTCAAGACCATAACCCAGTCAATCCGTTTTATCGGTGCAGGTTTGTCACTGATGCCCGCCACAACATGGGCTTTAACTATGGTATCCGACAAAGTCGAAGATGGAACTGCAGTCAACAATACATTAAGGCAGATTTTTGCGGCAATAGGCTCATCAATGACAGTTGTTATAATGGCTATTTTGGCAGGAGGCGCCATAGGCCATAATTTCGCTTCAGTCACAGGATTCAATCAGACTTCACTGATTCTGCTGATTTTACATGTCATCATGCTTATTTTGACTGTCATATTTATTGACGATAAGGAAAAAATTGAAAGTTCAAGTTCAAACTCATAACCAATGGCCAATAAGAAACTATAAATAACAGCCATTACAACGTATTTTTGTGATAAAATGAACATTAAAAGCATAATCGGAAAAAGCGTAATCGATAAAAGAGCTGAAAAAATAGGAAAAATAGAAGATATGGATTTAAATACTCAAACAGGACAAATCAACAGTGTTTTAATCGATTTAAAAACAAATATACGCAGTCAAGGAAAAATCATTGTGGAATTTGAACATGTAACCACAATAGGAGAATACGTTTTCATTGACATAGCAGTTGAATAGGAATGTTATCTGGTTACTGAAACATTCCCTTCATAAATGCACGGCTGATATTTTCCATTTCCGGCAAATGTGAAATTACTGTAACAGTGCACATCACCAGAACCATATTCGGCATTTACTACCTTAAATTCACCCTTTTCATCAGTAGTGGCATTAATGATATTATGATCAGGTGTTTGAATACAAACTGTCTGATTTGAAACGCCATAACTGTAAGCATCCATCAGCATACCGGCAAAAGTGCCGTTTTCAGCCACCTGAGTTTCGTTTATAATAATGAATGTTGAAACATTATTGTTGAACTGGAACCAGAACACTCCCATGCAGATTACAAGAGCGACAAGTAAAATTATTAGATAATAACTTTTCCTCTCCATAAAATCACCTTAGTACTATATTGGAGGAAAACTAAAATAAAGTTAACTTTTTGATTGAATCGCTTCACGGACCTTGTCAACTGCAATCTGCTTTTTGGCAGGAAAAGCTGCAATTTTTACTTTAAGATGAATTGCATCGCCTTTATCCAGAATGGTCCATTTTTCATCAAGAGCGTCAGCTTTGTCAAACCTTAAAAACCAGTTACCTTTTTCATCCATTTTGCGCTCTAAATCAGCATTCAATTTTTCCAAATCTGTCCATTCTAAAAGTGTGTTAAAAAAAGTCTTTGTGTATCTTTTTTTGGATACAACGCCAGATAAAATAATAATCTTATCTTCAAGTAATCCTTCGGCCTCTTCAGCTTCGATTTCGGCTTCAGGAAGAATATTTAAAATAGCTTGAGAAATCTCATCAACGCTTTCATTTTCATATACGAAAGCTCTGAATTTAATATTATGAATCATTTTAATCAAAAAAAAGGAATTGAAGAAAAATTAGATTTTTCTTCTTCTAGCTTGTTCTGAGCCTTTTCCTTTAGATTTGATTCCACGTCCTTTGTTACCAGCACTGGTTAAGCCTCTGAGAGCTCTGTTAGTGTGTTTTTTGGAGCAAATCCAATTGATTTTTTTATCGTTAATGATAGAAGGACTTTGTGGATCTACTAAAATTACTTCGTAATATTTATGTTTTCCTGTAGACCATACCCAGTAAGAGTTTAATACTTCCATGTTAGGGTATTTTTTAGCTACACGTTCTTCAGCAATTCTTTGAATTGATTTAGCTTGGGTAATTTTGTTTACACCCATTCTTTTAGGTTTACGACCGTTGAAGTGACGGGTTTTCCTTCTTCCACCACGTCTTACTCTGGCTCTTACTACAATGAAACCTTTTTTAGCTCTGTAACCTAAACTTCTAGCTCTGTCGAGTCTGGTAGGTCTGTCAATTCTTTGAACTGCTCCTTGTTTATTCCATTTAGGAGCTCTTTGCCACATGAGTTCACGTACGTAGGACTCATCTGGGTTTTTCCATGCGTCTCTAATATATTTATACATAATAACACCTTTTGTTCAGCCACTAGGGCCACATCCATATGGGAAATTATCCCAAAAAAAGTATTTTAGTACTGCTAAAAAATAACAGTAATCAAATATTTGTTTTATGTATTTATAAACGTATCGATATTTGAGGTCATTTTACCTGAAATCTGATTTCCCAATACAAATAAGTTTTTTCAATAGAATTGTAACTTCGGCGTTTAAGTACTGCAGGCAATAATCCATAATAAAGTTGTTAATATTCCGTTTAATTAATTTAAATGTTTTATTTAAAAAAGTTAAATTTAATCAGGCCAATATAATTTAATAACCTCAAATTATTATAGTTTAAAGTTGAAAACACACAATAATTAAGATAATCCTGCAACGCCTCTAATGACCAAACTTCAGTTATTGTGAAAATCATTTTATACAATTTAATATAAAAAATTATTTGAGAGTGTAAAATATGAAAATGCCAGATGAAATTGATTCAAAATTACTTGCACCATGCGGAATTAACTGCATAAGCTGTGAAAAATATCAAAACCCATGTGCGGGCTGTTTAATCAGTGATGATGGTAAAAACAAGGCCAGTCTGAAATGTAAAATCAAAACCTGCTTTGACAGCAAGAATTTCAGCTATTGCGGACGCTGCAGTGAGTTTCCATGCCCACTGATGAAAAAGCATTCAAAAAAATACGTAAAAAGGCATGATTTAAACACGCTAGACAGTGCCAAAAGAATCAAAACGACAGGAATCGGTCGCATGATGAGTCAGGATAGGGAAAGGTGGACATGTCCTGAATGTGGAGGCGTTGTTAAGTTCCAGACAAAAGCCTGCAGTGAGTGCGGATTTAAAGTTGATTAAAACAAATAGTTGATTGATTATTTTAACAGTTAATGTAATCATCATTGATTTAAAAACAGCTTACTTTAACATTAACGTTTTTAATTGAAAAAATTACAATTAAATTTGTAATATGTATATGAAAAATAATAGAAAGGAGTAAAATAACTCCTTTAAGGTCAACCAGAAACCATTACCAGCTCACCGGTAGTCGGATCTTCATAGACTTTTCCAACTTCATTGTATCCACTGTCCTCAAGACCTCCGGCACTGGTATAGTTTTGAGAAAAAGTATCTGCAGTAGAAACATCTTCTGTAGACTGTGACTGTGTAATCATATCCGGATTAACTGATAATGCCATGATTGCAAAAATCAGAAATCCTAAAGCAAGAACCAGCATTGCATCTGAAAGGTTGTTTAAACCACTCATAGGGTCGTCATCAACAGATTCAGAAATTCTTCTTCTTTTTCTAAGCATCAAATCACCATTTGTTTATTGTTTCAAGTTCAGCTTCAGCAACAGTTTCAACATCAATCAGTTCGGTTTCATACCACTGTTTTTTGTATTTGGAAATTAAAAACGCTAAAGCTCCTACAGTCAAACCTGTTACGGTTGTATCAAAAGCAATTGTTAAAGATTCCGCAAGAGTTGCAATATCACCTGTTCCTAATGCAGCAAGTCCAGGACCCAATGGAATTAAAGTTCCCAAAAGACCTAAACTAGGACCTACCTTAACTAATATATCAGTTTTATTAGTTTTTTTGATTAAACTAGTCTCCTGAGCAGATATAAGTTCGCTTGCTAATGCTTTTCTTGCATCTGGCCCGATATCATAGTTGTCTGCAATCCTTGTTAGAATTTCCTTTTGATAGTCGAATAAATCACTATTTTTAATTTCTTCCTTCATCTGATTAACATTAGCTGAAAATGAAACACGCCTGATTAAATCTTCCAAATCTTTTGATTTGATTGGTTTTCTTGACATATATTCATTTATCAGTCCTCCAAAAGCAAGAATGACAATTATTATTGAAATTACCAATAAAACAACAACCGGTGTCAGAAGGCTTTCGGAAAGTATATGAATAAATGAAGTCAATGCTTCAGTCCCTTGAATTATCATGAATTTCCTCCTTTTCTATCATTTACAAGCACACCAATGACCAAAATTACAATAACAGCTATAATTACATAAATCAACTGATAAGTTGGAGTCAATATTAAAAATGCACTAAACATTCTATAATTGAGATTTAGTGTAGAATAATAAGTCATTGAAAAAATAAACATTAATATTGAAAACAAAATCATGTATTCTCCAATTATTACAGAGTATTGTCTTTTTGCATGATGCAATAATTTTGAAAGTTGATATACACCAAATAGAATAATAAAAATCAATAAAGAATATAAAATCATTTCAAAAAAGCTTAAAGTTGCTTGAGATGACAATAATACAGTTGAAATTAGAAATAAAACTAAAACAGGATACAAAGAAGTTTTTAATTTATCGTTTTTAATAAAAAATAACATCATCGCAAACAATGAAATGGCAATAACTAAAAACAGATATCCAAAATAGTCCAATAAAAATGATAATGATGGATTCAAGTATGTAGAGGCATTCATCAAGACAAATGTAATGACAGCAAATGCAAAGGAAGATATACTAACTTTTACATTGCTGATTTTAAAATCTCCAATCAACAAAGCAATATTGCCTGCAAATAGAACCAATATTACTAACAGATACCCCCCAATCAGATTCATTATTCCAACCCATATTCTTTATCTAATTAAATATTAATCAACATGAATATATAAACATATCGTAATGAATAATTTAAAAATTAAATAATAATATAATTACAGTCAGTTTAGTCTAAAAATTAATTAAAATAAGAATTAGTTAAATTAAGTAAAAAATTTGGAAAAAAAGAAAAAAATAAGAAAAAATAATGATTAAAAAAATTTACAACATTATCATTCTATTAGCTCGTAGTATGAACCTTCCGCACAGGACTTGCAGACCGGTTTTCCACCAATCAACTTATGACGTCCGTCAGATACCTTTTCACCACAGACTGAACAGAATGCTGTTGTGTAAGGCTTTCCTGGCATATCACCGGGAGTCAGTTCTATTTTTACCTTATCCACTTTGAACAGCTCTTCAGGAGGAGTTCTTCTGAAACGTGCAATCATTTCCTCTTTTGTTTCTTCATCCTTGAATTTTTTGTTTGCATCAGCATCAGTAATTCTTAATGCCTCACCAGTATCCTGGTTCATGAATGTTGCTGCAAATTTACCATAATACATCTGTTTAAGAGTTCTTTTACCCATTGAACAACCTGTAACTGACTGAACTGCATCGGACATGCATCTGTCAATTTCCAGAAATACAATCAGGTTTTTATGTCTTTCATTCAAGGGCATTCCAAGAAGTTCAAGACCGTACATTGCAAGCTTTGTTCCGATTGCAATTCCTCCGCAGACATGTCCGTGAAATTCTGCAGCTTTTGCCAATTGTTCATCATAATCTTTTTCATTCATATTTTTCACCTATAAATCTAATATTAAGTTTGTTTTCATCGGTACACATACTTTTCTTTTATCGTCGAGTTCTATCAGTTTAACATCGATTGAGTATGCTTTTTTTAAGTTTTCTTCAGTTACAACATCATCAGGAGTTCCAAAATCAATGAAATGCCTGTCTTTCATAATAGCTACTTTTGTTGAGCTTAAAAATGCATGATCTGGAAAATGTGATGACATGATAATTGACAATCCGCTTTTGGAAAGATTGTCTATAATTTCCAGAAGTTTTATCTGGTTTCCAAAGTCCAAATGAGATGTCGGCTCATCCAATATAAGAACGTCAGGTTTCTGACATATCACTCTTGCCAGAAATACCAGCTGTCTTTCCCCACCGCTCAAATTTGTATATTCTTTATCTTTCAGGTCTTCTATTCCTAATGTTTTAAGGGCTTCAAGAGCTATTTTTTTATCTTCCCCTTTGGGGGAATCCGTCAGATTCAGATATGGTGCCCTTCCCATCAGGACAACGTCAAATACCTTGAACGGAAATGACGGAACATGTGATTGAGGAATATAGCCAATATGTTTAGAGATTTCCTTAAATGATAATTTTTTAATGTTTTTGCCATTGACAAGAATTTCTCCGGAATTTATGTCATGCAATCCATTTAAACATTTGATTAAAGTAGTTTTGCCTGTCCCGTTCGGTCCGAGAATGCATAACACTTCGCCGCTTCCAATGGAAAAGCTGATATCTGAAAATATTTCCTCATCGTTATATGAAAATGAGATGTTTTTTACATCAAGCAGTTTATTTTCTATGACCATTCTGAATAACCCCTTTTAAGTAGATACAGAAAAATCGGAACGCCTATTATTGCTGTTAAAATACCAATCGGAATTTCAATAGCTATAACAGCTCTTGATATATTGTCGATTAACAGAAGAAAGCTTGCACCCAAACTTAATGATGCTGGAAGCAGTATCCTGTTGTCCGGCCCTACAATCATACGGGCCATATGAGGAATGATTAAACCTACCCAACCGACAATTCCGCTTATGGAAACTGCAGCTGAAGTCAGCAAAGTACATCCTGCAATGATTAAAAGCCTGATTCTTGAAGGATTAAGACCAAGTGACTGTGCCTCCTCATCACCCATTGCAAGCAGATTCATATGCCATCTGAGCACCAAAAGAATTACAAGACCTATGATGACCGGAATGACAATCATGAGAATTTTATCCATATTTATGGAAGCCAGTGATCCCATAAGCCAGTATACGATTTCAGGCAACTTGTCATCAGGATCTGCTATGAATTTGATTGCTGAGATTAATGAATTGAAAAATGCTGATATTGCAACCCCTGACAAAACCAGAACCAATATTCCGCCTGCTTTATATGTTTTTGATATCAGATAAGTAATTGAAACTGATATAAGACCAAAAATAAATGCAAAAAGCTGAGTTATTATATTGGTGCCACTAATTAAGATAGCTAATGCCGCTCCAAATCCTGCACCATTAGATACACCCAGCAAATCAGATGATACCAATGGGTTTTTAAAAATTGACTGGAATGCCGCTCCTGAAATAGCAAGACATGCCCCTACAAGAAATGCGCCGATGATTCTTGGAAGCCTTATCTCATAAACAATTGTTGTAATTGTTGATGAAACTTCCATTTGCGGAAATATCGGACACAGCAGTGTCTTTACCACATCAACAGGACTGACAGGATATCGTCCTATTAAAAATGAAGCGAAAAATAAAATTATTGGAAAAAAGATTAAAAGTACAATACTTATAATCTCTTTTGTTTCTTTATCCATAAAATCACTATAGATTTGATTCCTTAAGTCCTGAATCCAATAAAATCTGTTTTGCATCGCTGTCGCTTAAATCAATATGATAGAAGTTAGAGTAAAACTCTTTTGTTGCATCAACCATATTAATATCGCCATAATCTTCAGGATAGAGAACTTTTGCAGTCCACGGAACGCCGATAATCATGTTTGCTCCAACAGGCCTGTCAAACCATTTGAACGGAGACTGTGGAGAGAGATAGACTTCATGATTTTTGACTGCATCGATTTTACCCCAGTTGGAGTCATTGTAGACACCTGCATAAAACTCAGGATCATTTGTAATGATTTTTTCAGGATTCCAGCTTATTACCTGTTCCATTGACACCTGAACACCGCTGGTTGTATTTCCCTGAGCGACTGAATCTGCAACATTTTTTCCGCCGACAAGGTCAATCAGCTGGCCGTGAGTGGAATGTGAAGGATTGGTCTGAAGTCCGTCATCACCCTGAGCATAGTAAACAGTCTTCTTATCGCTGTCAGACAGTTTGGATGCCTTGTTATGTACAATATCCAGATACCTGTTGTTAAAGTCATTGAGCTGGTTTGCCTTGTCCTGTGCACCAACGACTTCACCCATGAAGAGTATGGATTCACCTATTTTTTCCACATTTGTTGTATCGTTTACTGCAATGACAGGAATTTTACCGAATTTGGTCTGACGTTCATTGACAGTTGACAGGTCCCCGTCACCGCCTTCATCAATGGATTCTATTACAATATCAGGTTCAGCTGCAATAAACTCCTCATAGCTTCCGTCCTGTGTACCGTACCAACCGCCGATTACAGGATAATTCTGGTATTGGCTTGGAACGTATTTCAATTCAGCATCTGTCCACTGGAAGTTGACTGCTTTCAGTTTATCAGGTGCAATCATATACAGTACAGTAGTCATAGGAGGGCTTGTTGCAACGATATTTCCTACAGAAGCAGGTATTTCAACTGATCTGTTAATCATGTCAGAGACATTTTTTGACCCCTGAGTTTCTACGGTCGAAGGAGTCAGAAACATATGAGTAGCCACACCGGCTACGACTAAAACAACTAATAAAAGTATAATTACCTTAATTTTCTTTTCCATTTAAAAACCCCAAACATAAACTATCGATAAGAATATATATTAACAAAGGTATTTAATAACTTTTCTAAAATATCAAATAAAATATAAAAAAATAAATAAAAACTTTTAAAAATTTAAATATAATAATAAATAGATTAATTTAATTAAAATACTTATTTTTCAATTGAAATTTATATAATTAAAGAATATTATCGTTGATAATATATTTCAAAAGGTTTATTTCAAAAATTCACAAAACAACTACATCAAAACGCCAAACACCCCTGGAAACAAAATTAATTTAAACAGATAACCGATTAATAATTTTAATAGTTATTAATGAAAGCGTATTTTAAAATGATGATTACTTTAACATTA
Organism: uncultured Methanobrevibacter sp.; assembly: GCF_900314615.1. Classification (NCBI taxonomy): domain Archaea; kingdom Methanobacteriati; phylum Methanobacteriota; class Methanobacteria; order Methanobacteriales; family Methanobacteriaceae; genus Methanobrevibacter; species uncultured Methanobrevibacter sp. The sequence goes on from NZ_OMWA01000022.1 coordinate 14,016, forward strand.
ATGAATTGGCAATGAAAAAAGCTTTGAATAATATTGATGAAGGCATATGAAAAAAGAAAAAAAAGAATAAATATGTAAAAAACATATTTATTTTGGAATTTCAGATTCAGGAACATTGTATGTTGAAGTTATTTTAAATGTTCTGTATGTAGACTGAAGCAGTGACCCGACAGATATTTCAATGACATTACCTTCATCATTGTAATTGTCCGGATTGAAAGTGAATGTACCTACTCCATTAACCACCATAAATTTAATTTCCACTTCTTTAGATGTTGCCCTGTTTAATGCAGCATACATTTCAAATTCAGGAAGATTTGACGCAACATCCCCGTTTTTGTAAAATACAATGCTGTAATTGCCCGGAGAGTTATATGTTAAGTTATTGAATTTGATTGCAGTAGTGCTTATTCTTGGACACATTGTTCCATATCCTACAACCCCAGTATCGTTATCCCATGTTACAAGATTATTTGTACCGTACCAGTTAGAATCCAATTTAAGTCTTAATGACTCATTATATTGACCAGGACCATAGATACCTTCAGGATTTGCACTCATTTCACCTAAAATCATCATGCTCGGACCGACTGCATTTCTGTAAATTGCATTATCGGTTACGACTGGTTCAACAGCATTTTGAGCTAAATCATATCCTGCATTGAATCGGATTCCTTCAAGTATATTGTCAGTGATTACGTTTTGAGTAATTACAATTCCGGAAGAGTAGTTTGCATCAAGGGAAATGCCCAAATGATTACGGGCAATGTGATTTTGGTTGATTGTCACATTAACTGCAGAATTGTTTAACAATATTCCATATCCGGACGGACCTTCAGGAACGGTCATAATATACAAACCTGTTTGATCGGTAATTTCATTGTTTGTAATATTAGTGTTTGCAACTCCAAATCCGTATTTGATACCATAGTTATTTTCGCTTAATGTGTTACTGCCAATGAGTAAATCTGAGGAGTGTTGTGCAAAAATACCGCTTTCAAATAATGATACACTATTTGCGAACAACAATACTGCTGATGAATTAGAAACACAGATACCATATCCCGGCAGATTAACGGTTCCATCAGCATAGCTTCCGATTTTAGATTCATCCAGATGATTTACCATTGAATTATTAATCAGATTTACATTATGGGCGTTTATAATGTCAACTGCATCGCTTGAATTTCCGCAAATGATGAGGTGACTTACGGATACATCATCGGCAGCTATTTTTAAAGCAGTGCTATTTAAAGGTGCATTTAAAATAGATCCGTTTCTTGAATAAATATTCAATCCCTGATTAACTGTTAGAGAAATATCAGAGTAGTAATCACCTAAAAATTCAACATAAGACCATATAGGAGCATTATCCAAAATGTTCTGGATTTCTGAATTTGGCAGCTTCTCATCAACAAAAATCACACCAGTTTCATTTAAAATAGTGATTTTACTTTTTAAGGAGCTTTCCTTATATTTGTCACTGCCTGAATAATTAACGGTTATTTCAAATGATGAAGGATTGCTGCTTGCCAAATCAAATGTGATTTGACCGTTTTCATCAGTTGATTTGGAATAGTTAGCACCATTGAATGAATAGCTTAATGTCTGATTAGCCAATGCGTTTCCGGAACCATCCCTTAAATATATCCTGTAATCTTTTTGTGAATCAATGGAAAATGTCCTGTTATAGCTTTCAATAACAGTGCCTAATTTAGCGACGGTGATTTTACCAGTTGCTTTTGAAGCTTTATAATATGTGTTTCCGGCATAATTTACATTGACATCATATGTCTTTTCATCTGCAAAATTAACATTTATGCTAGCCTGACCTTTGCTGTCAGTGGTTCTTGAATATGTTTTTCCATTAACTTTGACAGTTACTTTCTGTTTTGATAAAGCCTTATTGTTTGCTTTTAATGTTACAGTGTATGTTTCGTCGTCTTTCGGAAGAATTGAAACTGAAGGAGCTGTGATTTTAGTAGCTGTTTTAGTTACAGCAATCTTTCCGCTTGAAGATGCTTTTTTATAAATTTTACTTCCCCCGTAAGATGCAGAAACCTTATATGTTTTTAGACTGGAGAATTTGACCTTAATACTGATTTGGCCTTTTGAATTGGTATTTTTGGAATATGTCTTGCCGTTGAGCTTAACTACAACCTTTTGTTTGGAAATTCCTTTGCCGTTTCCATCTTTTAATGTTACAGTGTATGTTTTGGATGTTTTTGGAGGAATTGTAATTTTAGGAGCAGTTAATTTAGCAGTTTTAGAGGAATATTTAACAGTGATTTTATTAGTTTTTGAAACTGCTTTGTATTTGTTATTTCCTTTAAAACTTACAGCAATCTTATATGTTTTCTTGTTTTGTGAGAATTTTAGTTTGACTTTAGCGACACCTTTGCTGTTTGTGGTTTTGGTGTAAGTCTTACCGTTGACTTTGAAAGTGACTTTCTGACTGGAAATTGCATTGCCTGATGCATCTTTCAATGTTATTGAGTAATATTCAGCCATTTTAGGTATCATGTTTAAATTTGAACTGACAATTTTAGAAGCAGTTTTTTTAACTACAACTTTTGTCTGGGCACTGCTTGGCTCATAGTCAACTTCATCTCCTGAATAAATAATGCTTGCAGTATAGGTTCCCTCTTTTGAAATTGAAACTTTTATTGCAGCATTACCTTCAGCATCACTAACTGGAGAGTAAGTTTTGGAGTTGAGTTTAACTGTAACTGTTTCACCCGCAATCGGATTTCCATTGATATCTTTTAGCAAAACAATTAATTGCTGATTTGAGTTAGGATAAGTGTTTAAATTGGAAACTGTTAAAGTTGTGTTTGTAGGTGTTCCAGGAATTGCTGCATCATCAACAGCAAATGTTTTGGAAACCTTATCGTCAAAGTTTGCGCCGTTTGTCGGAACGACTGCTGTAATAACATTTTCAGTTTCGCCAAATTCGTTTTGATAAAACCTTACTGTTGCAGTTCCGTTTTTCATCATGACGGTTCTGAAGACATCCCCTTCCTGAGGAGCTACACTTTTTCCGACCTTATTTAGATAGAATGTTACAGGAACTGAACTCAAATCTTTTGCAATGTTTCCGTTCTCATCGACTATGGAAATTGAATAGATTCCTTTTTTGACCTGTGTTATCTCTGAGAGATGAAGTTCGTAGTTTCCGCTTAAGGACCACTGAACGCCCCCTTCATATTTGAAAAATATTACCGGACAGAATACATTTTTATTTATTTCAAATACATAACGTAAAAATACTGCTCCTTTGTTTGTAGTATAGTCTCCTTTATTGTTTCCAACATATTTATAGACATCATTGACTGAGTCATAGGTATACTCCCCTTTTCCGCTGCCTTTATAATCATAGGTAATGCGGTATACTGGCCTTTCAGCTTCAGCACCTGCCAGACCGACCATATAATTGTTGTCAATGACTTCCAAATCAGCATATCCTGTTTTTTTATTGGAACTGATTAAATTTCTTACCCTATAATCATTCAGTACTTCGTACATGGTATTCTGGTTAAAGAAGTTACCTTTGATTTCAATTTTTGTAACGTTGCAGTTTACATAAACACCATGATAATTGTATGCAATGTAATTGCTTAAAATACGGACATTGTCTGATGATGTTAAATTGAAACCTACGCCGTTGTGTGTTACATTAGAATATGTGACTGTTGTATCCTTGCTTGTGCCTGCAACGGACACTCCTGAAACCTTATTGTTTGAAATGTAACTGCCAGTAATTGTTGTTTTTGCTGAATCAATAATATTGATACCATGGATTGCATTATCAATAGTTACATTATTGATTTGAATGTTTTTTGCATTAATCAAACGTATTGCATCACCGTAGCCGCTGTTTGAAAAGGTACATTTTCTGATTATGACATTGGAAGCACCGTTGATTAATATGGCATAACCTTCACTGTCATACAGTACACCGTCATCATTGTTGAAATTAAATCCTTCAATTACGGTTCCGCTAGCACTTGATGTGAGATAAAACATTCCCTGATGACCAGAAAATGCAGTACTTGAACAGGAACTCAGTTTTGTGCCAACATTACTTTTAATGGTTAGTTTCTTATTAATTTCAATATGGCAATGCTTATAATCGGCACCATTAATTATTATTGTGTCGCCGGCAGCGGCTGACTGAATAGCATTTCTGATGCTATGATCATTCATTTCATTATGATTTTCACCAACATTATCAACGACAATTGTACTGGAAGCAGATAATGCTTCATTATCATTGGATATACTCAATTCAGATTCATCACTGATTTCAAGTTTCTCAGTGGATGAAACTGATGTTAAATTATTATCAGATATATTATCCTCATTTGCTGCAACTGAAGCCATACACAGCAAAGCCACAAGCAAAACGGATAAAATTATAAAAATATTTTTAAATTTCATACAATCTCCTACAGTTTGATTTATTTTATAACAATTGATATAAGTCAATATTACTTATTATACTATCGATATAATTAAAGTATTTCGGTTCATTTATAAAAAATATGCGATTTTTTTAAATTTTTTTAGAATGATTTGAAAAAAAATACATATAGACCAACAAATATAACAAAATATATCTAATCTGACGGAGGTCCAAATTATTAAACACAAAATAATTTTATTAAGCATCATATTTGCAATTATACTATCTGCATCATGCGCAAGTGCTGCAGAACAGAATTATTCTTCACATATATCTGAAAATGAAAGCAATTACATTTTAAATGAATATATAAATGATTTTACAAAGCTTGATGAAGAAATTAAAAGCTCATCACAATCGAAAACACTGAATTTGACTAAGGATTATGTTTTTAATTGCGATAATGACCAGAAATATGCATCTGGAATCAGTATTGACATTGATGATTTGACTATTGACGGACAGGGATACACAATTGATGCAAACAGCCAATCCAGAGTTTTCAATGTCAATTCCAATAATGTCACTTTAAAAAATCTGATAATAACAAATGCTAAAAGCGATTCCTATGGTGGTGCAATATACTGGAGCGGATCAGACGGCAAAATTGACAATTGTGTTTTAAAAAACTGCAACTCCCCAAACAGCGGAGGAGCTGTTTATTTTAAAAATTCTGCAGACATCATAAACTCAAAATTCCTAAACAACACAGCATTTTTTGCAGGAGGAGTCGATTTTGAAAGTGACAGTACTATTGCAAACTGTGAATTTGAAAACAATTTCGCAACATATCTCGGAGGTGCACTCTTTAGCTCAGAAAAAACAACCGTTTTAAACTCCACATTTACTTCAAACGAAGCTGGAGACGGCGGTGCAATATATTTCTTTACAACAGGTATTATTGAAGATACAACTTTTAAAAACAATATAGCAATCGGATACGGAGGAGCAATAACCAATGAAAATACAATTTACGTTAAAAATTCAGAATTTATTAAAAATACCGGCGCCTATGCAGGAGCAATATATCTGAAAGGAGACGGGCACATTGACAATTCAACATTCGCTGAAAACTGTGCAAAAGAAGGCGGAGCAATATCATCAGCATGTGACAATGCTTCCATCACAAACAGTGAATTTAAAAATAACAATGCTTCTAAAGGAAACTCTCTAGACATATTTAATAAGAATATTCAAATAGAAAACGTAACTTTCATCAATAATGCCATATCATATGAATCAGAAATCCATATGAAGTGTTCCAATCCAGTATTGTTTAATTTAACTTACGTTAACGTTACACAAAAAGAGGAATCCAACAATACTCCTAAAACAGTAACCAAGAAAAAGACAGCGATTACTGCGAAAACTAAAATATTCAAAGTGAAAACTAAAACAAAAAAATACACAGCATTGTTAAAATCCGGAAAAACACTTCTCAAATACAAGAAAGTTACCGTTAAAGTAAAAGGAAAAACATATTCCTCAAAGACCAATAAAAAAGGTCAAGCAATATTTAAACTTAAGATTACTACAAAAGGAACATTTAAAGCAATCATTAAATTTAACGGAGACAAATTATATAAATCTTGTAAAAAAACAGTTTATATTAAAATCAAAAAATAGAGGATAATTTTATATCCTCCAAACTTATTTTTTAACTTTCAAAGTTGTTTTAACTTGAGAGTTTAAGTATTTTACAACAATTGAATATTTTCCAGCTTTTAAATTCTTAAAACTGACAGTAGCTACACCTTTTTTGTTTGTTTTGGCACTATAAGTCTTGCCATTGACTTTAAAAGTTAACTTTTTATAGGAAATGGCCTTACCCTTGCTTGTTTTTAAGTTAGCTGAATATTTAATATTTTTGGCTTTTTTAACACTTTTGCTTTTAGCATATAAAACTTTCTTTACAGTTATTGTGTTTTTAACACTGGATCCCTTATATGAAGAAGTTATTGCATATTTTCCGGGTGTTAAAGTAAATGTTTTTGAGGCATATCCTTTGCTGTCTGTTTTAACATGGTATGATTTCCCGTTGACTTTCATTACTACAATTTCATTTTTACCGATAAACCTGCCGTCACTACATTTCACACGTACCTTAAAGGTAACTTTTCCGTTATAATCAACTGCAACATTCCTATTGTTGATGATTTTAGATGGATTCTTAACTGTAGCAAATGAAAAGCTTTGATTATTTAATTTAAAAGTAATCGGATTATTACTCGGAACTGTAATTGAATTGGAGAAGTATCCTTCATTGACAAATAAATCTTTTGAATTTGTAAGAGTTACTTTAAAGGTAGGCAGTAATTCTTTTGAATCCAAGCTCAAAACAGAATTATTGATGTTTTTTACTTCACCGAAATCAATTATGAATAGGGATTGTTCATACTGCATTATTTTCCCAGTGCCGTCTACACTCATCAATATCCAATAAAAGTCATCAGAAACATTGATATTAAGCAGCCTGTCAAAGTTTGGAGTGTTGGATCCCCACCAGTTATTGGTTAAATTGCTATTTTTCCCATTTACAAAAACAGCCCCACCTTCCATAGCATCATTATTGTATAATGCACTATGGGTTAAATTAATGTCATTTCTGGCTATGATTGCTCCGCCCTGATTGCCTGCAATGTTATTTTCAAAAATGGTGCCGACAACATTCAGTATGTTATTGTTGTCTATAGCTCCGCCGTTTTTAATAACCTTATTATTGGTGAAATTGGAATTGATGACTGTTAAATCGCCTCCGTTATCAATTGCACCTGCACCATATGCCTGATTTTTATCAAATAATGAGTTTAAAATTATTAACTGACCGGCATTGTCAATTGCACCGCCGTAACTTAACGCTTTATTTGATATGAACTTGGAATTATTGATTAATATTGAACCATCAATGTTGAATAAAACTCCGCCTTCGTCAGAACCGGTGTTTGAAGTAAATGATGAATCTGAGATAGTTACGTTTCCGCTGTGAATGTCTATTATTCCAAGACTGTGAGATACAACATTTTTGTTAAATTGAGATTCTGAAATGATTAATTCACTATCGGAATAAATGACTGCACCGTTATAGGCCTTGTTGTTAGTAAATATTGAGTTTGAAATGTTTGCCATTTTGGCTGAATTATATATTGAACCTGCAACATGTGCCTCATTTGAATCAAAGCTACATCCTTCAACATTTAAATTGGCCACATTATATACGACACCACCAAAATTATCTGCTTTATTGTAGTTAAATTTTGAATTTCTTAAGTTCAAGTTAGCATTATTATAAATAACTCCATCAGCAGCAGTATTTGAGATTAAATTAGAGTCAACAAGTTCCAGATCTGCAAGATTATAAATTGCACTGCCCTTAACAGCCACACTATTCAAAATATTGGAGGATTTAATAGTTAATGCTGCCTTATTATAAACAGCACCACCATAATCAGCACTGTTTAAATTGAATGTGAATGCATTAATGTTTAAATTTCCGGTATTGTAAATTCCCCCACCATTTTCTGCTGAATTGTTGTTTAATGTCACTTTATTGAAACTGCCGATAATTCTTCCAAGATTTAAACCGCCACCGTATTTTGCAGCATTATTGTTTAAGGTAATGTTGTTAAAGTTGCATGTAAACTGCACTCCCGCAATTTCTCCAAGTGTGCTTGCTATTGCGCCTCCGTTATACTTTGCACTATTATTTTCAAAAATACAGTCTGATGCATTCAAATGACCGCAGCTACTTGATATTCCTCCACCAATTTCGGCATAGTTGTTTGATATGATGGAATTATCTATTACGAGAGTACCGAATGAATCTGAAATCAGACCTCCGCCCTCTTCTGCAGTATTGCCATCGACAATTGTGTTTTTAACATGCATTGTGTAATCTGAAATATAGACTCCGCCACCGTACTGGCCCGTATTATATCTTATATCGCTGTCGAAAATGTCACAGAGACCCCAGCTTTTAACGCCTCCCCCCAAATGGGATGCGGAATTGTAATAAAACCTGGAATTTTTTATTACAAGATATCCTCTGTTGTTATATATTCCTCCGCCCCTGGTTGCTGAATTGTTAAAGAAATTTGAGTCAATCAGCTGAATGTCACTGAATCTGTTATAGATTGAACCGCCTTCATGTCCCCAGTTATTTACAAAGGAACAGTTTATGATTTTAGTATCTGAGTAATAGCTGTCAATAGCTCCTCCACCACCGTCAGCGCGGTTATTTTCAAAAACAGTATTATAAACAGTCAAAGTAGAACCGCTTGATCCTCGTATTGCACCATAGTCCGCTTTGTTGTTTATGAATTTGGAATCATGGATTGTTAAAAATCCGTTGCTGTTAATTGCTGCACCATTTTTTGAAGTTCTGCCGTTCATGAAAGTTATTCCATAAATATTTACTGTGACCTTATCGGATATTTCAAAAATACCTGATTTTGAATTTGCATCAAGTATTGTACCTGATGAATCAGCACCGTAAATATTAATATTTCTGTCAATTCGAATTACAGAACCGTTTCCTTCATAAGTCTGATTTTTTAGATGAATAGAGTCACCTGACTTTGAATTATCTATTAAACTTTGAATAGAATCAAAATCTGAGATTGTCGAATTAGCAGTGAAATTATCTTCAGCGGTTACTGCACCAAGCATTAACATCGAAAAAATTAGCATCAATAGAATTACTAAACTAAATTTGAATTTTTTAATGATAAATCCCCCTTAATCTAATTTAATAATATTCAAAAAATATTTGTTGAAATTTGAAAAAATACTCCAATGAGTTATGAAAAAAAGAAAAGAAAAAGAAAAGTAATAAAATATTACTTATCTATTTTACAGTGTATTTAACAGTTTTAGTTACTGCATTGTAAGCTCCGTCACCTGCAAATTTAACAACAGCATTGAATTTGCCTTTTTTGAGTACTTTTACAGAAATGGTAGCTTTACCTTTGGAGTTGGTTTTTGCAGAGAAAGTTTTACCATTTACTTTAATGGTAATTTTTTTACCTGCAACAGCTTTACCAGCAGATTTTAAGGTTACAGTTACTTTTTTAACTTTTTTAACTTTTAAAGTAGCTTTTGCTGCGGTTAATGCAGTAGCTTTTTTGGTTACTGAAATTTTAGCTGTAGCCATTGATGATTTGTAGAGGTTACCTTCACCAGCATAAATAATGGTAGCGTATTTGGTTGTAGCGCTAGCATATTTAACATCTAAAGAAGCACATCCGTCATCATCAGTTTTAACAGTTTGAGCTTCACCATCGATAACGATAGTTACATCTTTATTGGATAATGCAACACCAGTATTATCGAATAAGTAAGCATATAATTTGCCTGCGTCTCCTGCTTTAACAGCTACGTTATCAGTAGAGATTTCAGTAGTGTATAAAGTTTTTGCACCGTAGTATTGGTTTGCGTCTAAAGTTTCATTTAAGATAATGTTGTTAGCGGATAATATTTCATTATCATCAAACCAGATTGAAATACCAGTAGCACCGTTTAAAACATTTTCAGCTACAATAATTGGAGAAGTGATGTTTAAACCGGATGCACCGTCTCTTACTAAAATGTGGAATAAAATTACATTGGCCATATTACCATCAGGACTGTTTAACTCAACAGTGTTTGAAGTGATGTTGATATTTCCAATAGGAGTAGGAGAACCGTGAGCTTCGTTACCTTTTTCAGCAGCGATTAAAACATTGTCAGATCTTACGAAGAAATGATTATTTTCTACAGCAATATCATCTGATGCTTTTTGCATACTGATAACTGGTAAACCTTCCCATTTTATGTCACCTTCTTCGAAGTAACCACAATTGATGAAAGTATTGTTTTCGATTTTTGATCCTTTAGTGGATGCTCCACCGAAGTAAATAGAGTAACAGTTATTAATGAAAGTGTTACCGATTACATAGTTTGCTCCACTACCTTGTGCAATTGATACACCGTCAAGAATAGGTCCGTCAAAAGTATTGTTTTTAACCATTACGCCAGAAGATTGTCTGTAAATGTTTAATGATTTGGAACCAGTTTCTTTATTTACAGTAGGGTCATTTAATAATTGAGTTGTGTAACCGCCGGTGAATTTATTGTTTTCAACAGTAAATCCAGTAGTTTGCATTATTACAATACCACTGTTGAAATCTTGGAATTCACAGTTTTGTACAAGACCACCGTTAGCAGCTGAAGCACTTATACCCCAACCGTTAGTGGAACCATTGTATTTGAAATCATTTTTAGGGTTGGTGTCTATGAATTTAATTCCTTGAATAGTAACGTTTTGAGCGTTAATACGGAAAATTCCCTGTCCGTCACCATGACCTTTGATTGTTGTAGTTCCTTTACCATCAATAATAATACCAGGATTATTAATTGTTACTGTTTGATTAGTAAAATCATATTCTGCATTTTTACTTAAATCAACTGTATCTCCGACATTTTTAGCTGAATCAACTGCAGTCTGGACATCTGCAACACTAGCACTTGCAGGTTCAATTGAAGTTGCATTGTCGGATAAAACATCTGCTGAGTCTGCTGCAGATACTGAACCGAGAGATATTGCAATTAAAACAACTAAAAGAAAAGATACCAATATCTTTTTGTTATTCATAATAATTTTCTCCATTAATAATTTTTTTGAAATTGATACTAATATGAACTAGTCAATATATAAGAAAATCATTTATTGAGCATACAATAAATTAACTAAAATTCTATACTAGTAATTATAATTTATATCGACATGCAATATAAATATTATCGTTTATCGATTTTAAAAAAATGCTTTTAAAACTATCAAATAATGATAATAATTTATGCAATATTTATTTTAAAAAATAATTTTAGATTTTAAGAGATATAAAATTATTTACAAGAATTAAAATAAAAATAAATACATTTAATTAAAATTTTATCGATGAATACTAATTCATATCAAAAAAATTTATGAAATAAACTCCAATAATTAAATAACCAATTTTAAAACCATAAAAATAAAAATAACCAATTATTTATAAAAATATTTTTTTATTGTTGAGAATATAGTTATATATCATTACAGACATAAATTTCCATAATAATCATCTTTAAGGAGGTGAAAACATAAAAACAAAATGCATTTCTATTTTATTATTGTCAGTTATTGTTTTGATTTCCTTAAGCTGTGTATCAGCAAATGAAAATGCAACAGACAGCATTGAGTTAAGCGCAAGCGAAGATGATAATCTCAGGGATATTTCAACATCACTTGAAGAAAAAATCATCAATGCCCAAAATAATGATAAGATTACAATAGAACCCGGACGATACACAATCAATAACATCTACATTACCAAAAATATTACATTACATGGAAATGGAGACCCAAGAGAAGTAATTTTTGACGGACAAAACAAATCAAGCATCCTGTTAATCAGAAGCCCGGATGTTTATATGACCGTGAAAAACATTACATTCATCAACGGACTGACAGACAACTTCGGAGGAGCGATATCCATAGAAACTGGCCATGTTACAGTAGATAACTGCATGTTCATTAACAATACTGCATTAGAAGATACAAATGCAGGAGGAATATCAAATTACGGCACTAAAGAGAACAGAGGATACCTTCTGGTCAATAATTCACTCTTCATCAATAACCATGCAGACCATGACGGCGGAGCAATTACAACATGTTATGCCGACTCATACATCTACAATTGTGTTTTTATAAACAATTCGGCTCACCGTGACGGAGGAGCAATAAGAGTCAGCGTTTATGGTTTTGGAGATGTTCAGGATTGTATTTTCATGTTCAATCATGCAGACGAATGGGGTGGAGCATATTACAGCTGGTCAGGTGAATCAGACATCAAAAGATGCATATTCATGAACAATACTGCTGGAACTAACGGCGGAGCAGTAATGGTTTCAGGAAACATCAATCTTCAGGATTCAATCATCATGAACAACAATGGAAATGAAACCGGAGGTTCATTTTATATCCAGCAACCGATGTATGATAAAAAAACTGTCATAAATATCCACAATAACTTAATTACCAATAATACATCACCATATGGACAGGAAATATTCATAAAATGGTGGGATGCATATAACCTATACCCTCAATTTGACAATAATGACTGGGGAGATGAAAATCCGAACGACTCATCAGTAATTGATCCGAACAACGTAACATCCAGAAGCAAAGTATCATCAACAATCAAATCAGATTTGTTTGGCAAACTGAATGTTGATTTACTGGACAAATACAGAGATTTGCTTGAAGATTATTTTGCCGATGACTCACTGGACAATCTTAAAAAACGTTTTGATGATGCAAAACCAAAACAAAACAATAATCAAAATTCAAATGACAATACCCAATCCGATAACGAAAACCGCCAAAATACAATAGAGCAAAACAATACAAATGATAATTTGAATATCAATTCACAAACTGAGAGCTCCCAGATAACCAATACAAATTACGACAGCCAACTGGTAATCGGAAATTCAACAACTGCAGGAAATGAAAAGAATGCCTATGAAATAAACAAAACTCATCCTGCCGTCAAAGAGATAAATATGGATCTCAGATATTTCGCAGCCGCTTTGATTATTGTATTTATTTTATTAGCCATAGGATATAAAAGACATGAAAATGAGGAGTAAATAGCTTAGCTATTTACTTAATTCTATTTTTTTATTTAAATCACGAGCCATCAAATAATAATAAACATAAAAACCGCACCAGAAAACAGCTCCAAATACAAGAGCAATTGCAATCCATGTTATTACAGGACCTATTCCAAATTCAACTGGCATCCATTTGAGATATATCGCTATTAAAAACAGTACGGTCATTCCGATACCCATCTGAAAGATTATCTGTAACGGCAGTGCAATGTCATCCCTTTCATAAATCATACCTGTAAGAGAGAATGCCCATCCTGCAACAATGCATCCTAAAAACAGATTTATAATGTCAACTCCTGAAAAACTGATATTTTGAGGGCCTGCCTCAAGTGAAATCAGGACTGCGACCAGCAAACCTATAAAACAACCAACGAAAGCACCTAATGCTAAACTTTTAATTAAATCTGTAAACTTCATTTTAACACCTATAAATCCAGAGCCTGCTTAAAATCAGGCAAATATTTTCTTGATATATTGTCCTTTAAGCCATTTTTAAGTTCTATAAACATCATTCCTTTTAAAGAAGGAGCTACCCTTTTAATTTTTTTCAAATTAACAATAGTTGTCTTTGATATTCTTACAAAATCCCCGTTTAATGATTCTTCAACCTGATAAAGTGCCTTTTTAACCACATAAGAATTATTCTGAGTATATACATTAACCTGTTTATCCTCAACACGAAACATGTAGATTTCACTTAATTCCAGAAGTGCAATGTCTGAACCTTTTTTAACTGCAATCATATCGCTGGACTCATCGCTTTCCAGAATAGATATTGCTTTTGACACATTGCCGGTCAGTTCATTTGTATGAATATCTGCATGGGGCTCGGTAATATCTCTTGAAACAAACAAATTTACTTTCATGATTTAATTCCTTAATTTTTCCATCTCTTCTTGAATTTTACGTTCTCTATAATCTTCGCTGTCAAAATTATCAACAAATACAAAAGCCACTAAAAAGTCTTTCAATACTCCTATTCCCCAAAAGAATAATGGAAATGCAACCCACCAAAACTCTGGAGTAAACCACCAGTTAACAATAGCTAAAATTGCATTGACAATCAGATAGGCTTTTAAGTTCCTATAAAATTCAATTTTGTTATCTACACGTTCTTCTGCTCGTAATCTTAAATTATCTGACATAGTATTATCTCCTCGCTTGATAATACTACTTGGTTAAAATATATATAAATGAATAGTTATCAACTTAACTGAAATGCAGAAAATAGAATGTGAAATGCAAAAAATTGAAGTTAAAAATATATGGGACCAAACACCATCATTTAAAACAAATGGGATGATATTAATTAGCCAACAGATTTCATGAAAAAATAGTCCTTAAACTGATATTTATAAACCTACCGTGGTTTTACCACTGCTATTGGGATCTGCAAAAACCATAACTTCCGGAAACCTATTTTTCTGAGACATAAACTCTCCTTCCATCATGATACTCTAAATAAGCACGTTTATTTTCATCATCATAACCAGCAATAGGAAGTCCTTTAATTTTACATATATCTTGATCAATTTTAATAGATGCTTAAATCTTTCCGTAAGTTCGTCATCAGAAATTCCATATGTAGAATCTAATTCATTTTCTTCAACCAAAACAAATCCTCCTTATTACTAATTTATAATAAAAAATATCAAATTCATTAATAAAGTTCAGCAATCACCTTTTAATTTGAAATAGTTCAAAAAAATATATAAAATATAGATTTATTTATTATCAATTTCTGAGATATTGTAACGTTTAGTATCTCAGATGATGGCTGTATGGTTTTTTCGAATGTTTGAAAGAAAAGAATGATTTTTACATTTTTAACTGAAAAAACATATCTTGGACAAAATACATAGACAGTATCAACTGAGCCTATTTTAAAAAAGATGAATTTTGGGAAATATCATGGATGAAAAAGAATGCTATAACTGCAAACATGTGGAATTTGATATTGGCCTTTGCACCCAATATTACTGCAGATTCCATGAAAAATTAGTTGATGACTGGAGCAAATCATCCAATTAAGCCAATTGTAAAATAAAAATTATTTTAGTTCAAACACCATCTATGCGCTCAACTAAAATTAAATGTAAATCATGACCTATTCAACATCAAAACCCTTTTCTATCATGCTGTTTTTAAGAATCTCCATGGCTCTTATCGTATCAGGTCCTGAAACCCGCTTAATCATCCGGTTGTTTTCATTGAATCTTCCGACAAAATAATCCTGCTGCTGCTTACTGACAAGGTCAAGTCGAGTATAGTTTGTAAGGCATTCCAGAAGCGCAAAAACTCCACGATTTAAAGCCTTTGCACATGGATGGTTCTTGACGATTTCCACAACATCACTGCTTATGATATAAGCCTCTCCATTTGATGTCACATGGTCTTTAATCGGATTTCCGATGGTTGAATTTACAAAATTTATAGGGTCAAAAGTAATATTTACAACGTATTTGCCTGTTTCCATAATGTTTTTCAGGGTTTTTGTACCGACAAATAACCTGCATCCAAGTTTGTCTTTGCCTTTGCATACAATTCCTATTGGAGCTGCATTTTTTACACCGTCCCTACTCATGGTAGTGTAAATCCCTTCATATTTCTGTCCTTCTTCAATTCCGATATCTGTCAAATCAATAGCCATTTTATCATCCATATCAATTTACATTTTCAATATTACTATCTATTCCTAATCTAATTAAAAATTATTGTGAAAAATTATCATTTCCCAAACAGAAATGTTTAAAAAATACAAAAAAATAGAAATTAAAGGCAGCTATAATACAGCCACCAGATAATATAAAATAGAAGTAATGGCAGGAACGGATAAATTATCGATTCCACCATAACTTAAAGCTTCACAAACTGTTGCGACTGCTGAAATAGCTATAATGTAGACAAGGTTGAATTCAGGCATCGCACATCCGATTGAAGTGAAAACCATCCATACGAATACACTCATTACAGTGGTTATTACAAACATTGTAAGTGATCCTTCAAGGGATTTTGTTCCTCCAAATACTGTGTATTTGACTTTACCGAATTTCTGACCGATTAAAGCTGCAAATCCGTCACCATAAACCATAGGAACAATAGCCAATGCTACAATCCATATGTAGTATTTAGGATCCCCTGCAGGAGCAATTGATGCAAATATTGCAATTAAAAGTGTCCAGATTCCAGCATAGAAAAATAATCCCAGAGCGTGACCGGATTCAGTTACACTGTTTTCGATTTTTATTGGTGAGTATTCAGTCAGGAAGAACAGCACTATTGTAATAGGAAGTGTTAAAAACCAGACCATTACCCAGGGATCTGAGAAAAATGGCATGGCAAATATCATGTTACCTACCATAATATGCAAAAATTTACGTGAAACTTCAGGGCGTGTCTTTAAAACCATTTCCGCTACAACGAAAATGATAGCTACATAAACATATACAACAATTAATGCAAGGACATCAGAGAATATCATTAGTCATCATACTCCCCGTATTCGCAGCCGGCATTTTCAATTTTCACATGGTCAATCAGGGTTCCGTCTTTTTTGTATAGCTTGATTTCACCCCAACCGTTTCCACCGTTCCATAGGCGGTTGTGTCTTTTAGTTCCATTTGGAGCTTCATAGTTGAAAAGCATCATTTCATCACGTTTGCAGTAAAGAACCAGTTCCATTTTGGAGTTCTTATTGCTTGCATTGATGTGCCATGTGTTAACGTCCTCACCTTCCTCAAAGTCAAAGTCAATTTTGACAAGATTCCAGAACCTTGCAAAGTTGTACTCATACATGGTTCCTTCATAGTAAAATCCTATAAGAAGTTTACGAGGTATCTCAATACCGAATGCCTTTGGTCTTCCTCCACCGGCTTCGAAAGCGGAGTTGTGTAGTTTTTTACCTGATATTAAACTGGTAATGTTACATGATGAAATCCAAAGCCAAGGAGATGTGAAATCTCCTCCCCAGTTTTTATCAGCATACCCGTAGGATTTTTCAGGAATAACTTCATATTCTTCACCATCCAGCCATATGGTTCCACTATATTCAGTTTTAATTCCTTCAGCATGCCAGAACATTTCAAATGCATTTAATTTTCTGAAAAAAGAATTTGCACCATATCCGACATTGAATGTGATTTTTTTATCGATGTCCAAATCCCACATCATGTCTCCTGCATCACTCATATATTCAGGGTGATTTTTAGCGTCCTCTTCAGACACCCTTGAAAATCCGCTCATATGAGTTTCTGTCAGACTGCAGTCTCCCACCTGGATGTTTAATTCATCATCAGGACAGTTGAAGTATTTCATTGAATAGAAATTGTGAATCTGTTTTGGATTTTTACCCCATGTACCTGCTTTAATCATACAGTAAGACGGTCTTTTACCTGCTTTCTGATTTTCTGGAAGCTGCCCGAGTGTTGGTTCTTCTTCAGCAAGGTCAGGATTACATACAAAATATTCAATGAAAAATGGTTTTGGTTCACCGGTTTTTTTATTGTATGCAGTTAATGAATGCCACCACCAGTCATATCCCTTTTTGGCGAGTGGTCCTTTAAGCATATAATGGTCTCGTTTCAAATCACTCTTATTCATAAAAATCCTCCTAAGGTAAATATGATATAATGTTTATTAAAAATCGTTTAAATAATTTATTAAAAATTTTATGAAAAAATAAGTAAAAAAAGAAGAAGATTATCTTTTAGAGTTCATTTCTCTTATATCATCACGATAATAGAAACCTATAGTCAATATTATCAGCAATATTATAAATGAAATTCCAGTAACCTTATAGAAATCATCTTCATCAAAAATAATTTGTTTTACAACGGAATTCTGTTGGGATTCGGAATTTCCAGCATCACCGTTGCCGGCATCAGAAGCTGCTTCCGGTGAAGTGGTAGTTTGTGTATCATAGCTTTGGTCCACATTATTTACAGGATTATTTGTACTGCTGCTCGGATCGGTTCTATGACTTTGAGTGCTGTTACCTGTATTTTGACTGCTTGGTTGATTGGATGCACCGTTGCCGCTGTTTGAGTTTCCACCATTGCCGTTACCATTTCCCCCAATATCTTCATATGGAATGGACGGATAAACATAATCCAAAGTGACACCATTTATCGGTTTGAGAACCTGAGATTCACCGTCAAAGGTATTGTCTCTTCTGGAGTTGTCGACTGTCGCTTTAATCTTATCGCCGTCATTTGCATCAACAGTAAATACCCCTGCACCTCCACTGATTGTTACACTAACCTTTTCTCCATTGTTGGTTGTGTATGTAAGTGTTCTGTCAGGCAGTAAGCTTGCAACATTGCCGTTTGAATCTAAAAACAGTGCCTGGAACTGATTAGGACCAATTTGTGTAACTGTGAATTTGAGATTGTTTGATTTGATTTTAGGACATATTCCTGCAAAATCAGTATACCAGTTATCTCCCAATTCAAGTCTGCTTCCAGTATCCTGATAGTAAGTGTCTTTTGCTTCAACATCCATGTGGAGATTGCTGTAAAGAGCATTGTAACTAATTTCCTGGAAAACCGGTTTTACATAATTGTCAAAGAACTGTATACCATTCTCCCAATTTTCAGTGACTACATTGGACTGAATTGTATTGATTCCGACATGTGCAAGAGATATTCCGTTTCCCCTATTGGAGCTGATTTCATTTGATTTGATATTCAGATAGTTTCCGGCATTATTTACCAGAATACCGTCAGCTTCATTTTTGGAAATGGTATTTTTATTTATCTGAACATTTTTAGGTCCTTCTCCATAGTCAATGCCATTAACACTCTTTTTTAAAGTAATTCCATTCTTTTTATTGTTTGAAATGGTATTTCCATGGACGTATACCTTATCAGATTTTGCAAGCTCAATTCCGTCTGCACCATTGCTTTTAATGTTATTGTAGAAAATATATGTTGAAACAGTATCCCCAATAACAATACCAGATTTAGAGTTTTTGTTAATGTTGTTTTTAGTTATATTAAGATATACTGTTCCTGTTGCAACAATACCGTTGCCAGAAGTAGTTATATCATTGTTTATGATCCTTACATAGTCAGAATCAGTAACTACAATACCATTGCCATTACCCCGAATATTAAATCCATTAACAATACTATATGAAGCGGATTTACCTTTTATAGTGATTACAGGGCTTGTAGAAGTTGATTTTAATACAGTATTAACATTTGAAAGCAAACTCATGCGTTTGTTAATCACCAGATTAATATCTGAATAGACAGTTCCCATAAATAAAATAACATTTTTATCTTTTGCACCATCAATAATTTTCTGGATTTCTGAGTTGGACAATCCTGCATCAACCACACGGGTATTGTTTACAGTTATCGGAGTGGTTAAGGACGAAGATTGAAAATTAGAATTTCCATTAAATTTTGTTGTAATGTTGTAAGATCCGTCATTTAAGTTAATCTGAAGAGAAGCTATCCCATTGCCGTTTGTGGTTTTACTGTAGGTATTTTTCAAAACAGTGAATGTTACTTTGGTATTTTTCAAAGTGTTACCATTCTCATCAGATAATTTAACTTTAAAGTAATCACCAATAACGTCAAAAGTAGTGTTGGATACAACTTCAATTTGGGTTTTGACGGGAGATTCCTTTAAGACATTGCTGTCAGCATCACTGACTGACAATACAGTATCATCGCTTTTGGCTGTTAAATCTTCAGCGGTTGAGTTATCGATTTCATGAGCAGCACTGAAATTCAGGCCGAATAAAACCAGCACAAGCAATACAACAATAAAAGCCTTTTTCGTTTTTTCACCCCCTATACCATCGATAATTAAGAATTAATTATTGACAATTAACCTTATGATATACATATTAGGTTTATTAATATATATTTTTGACTATTTTAACTTTAAAAATTGATATTTAAAAAATTAAAGAGAATTATTAAATTTAAAATTAAAATAAGAAAATTAGATTAAAAATTAAAAATAGAATATGAAATAAAGTATTATCGCAAAAAAATTAAAAAAAAATAATGAAATTACATTAAATCATGAATTTCATCTTTAATATAAATTATTACAATCACTAATGAAACAACAGCTAAAACTGCCATGACCAGAGAAGTCTGTCCGAATGCTGCAACAGAAACTGCATTACGGGCCACATTTCCTCCAGCAAATATTGCCATTAAAACTACTGCAAGAGCAGAACCGATTGCACCGATAATCTGTCTGACTGTGTTGTTGATTGCGGTTGCATCTTCCACATCACCGGAAACTACTGCAATAGTCCATGTTACAGCAGGCATCAATCCTAAACCTGCACCGACAGCACGTACTATTTGTGTTGCAATCATATATTCAACGCTGCTGTCAACCCTGTAAGTCATCATCAGAAGGTAACCGACGATAGTGAAAATACATGATAAAACCAGTACTTTTCTCACACCGATTTTATTGGCCATCAGAGGACCTACA
This sequence comes from uncultured Methanobrevibacter sp., assembly GCF_900314615.1. Classification (NCBI taxonomy): domain Archaea; kingdom Methanobacteriati; phylum Methanobacteriota; class Methanobacteria; order Methanobacteriales; family Methanobacteriaceae; genus Methanobrevibacter; species uncultured Methanobrevibacter sp. Next base: position 34,645 of record NZ_OMWA01000022.1, read on the forward strand.
AAGTTAAATACAATCATCACCAAGGTTGCTGGAAGCAGAACCAAACCTGATACTGTTGCTGAATGATATGCTACGTTTTGAACAAACAAAGGCATGATAACATTCAATCCACACATGGTGAAGTAAAGCAATGCGGAAAATAATGTTCCGAAAAAGAAATACTTATTTTTTAAAGCTTTCAAGTCAAGAAGTGGAGTTTCAATTCCGAATTGTCTTTTAACAAAGAGCACCAATGAAACTGCACCGATAACAATAGGTAGTATTACCCAAATTAAATCAAAGCCGTTTTCTGCAATGTTTGAAAATCCGAGCATTATTCCCACACATGCAAGCACACATAATACCAATGAAGATGCATCCAGCGGATACGGACCTGTTTCAAATTCAAGTTTAACAACTACTAAAGCTATTACTATCAGAACTGCTATTGCAGCTGCAAAAATCAAAAAGATTGATCTCCATCCCACATAATCTATAATCAGACCTCCTGCGGTTGGAGCAATAGCCGGAGCTATTCCAATGATAAATCCGAATAAACCCATATAAATTTGCCATTTTTCTTCAGGAATTACTTTAAAAAGTACAATTTGAGTTATAGGAAGTAAAATTCCAGAACCTACAGCCTGAATCACACGGGCCAGAATCAATGCTTCAATATTAGGAGCAATAAAAGCTATCAGAGATCCTATTAAAAACAATGACAGTGACGCCAGCAAAATTGTCTTAACTTTAAATCTGCGTGTGAAAAATGCAGACAATGGAATCATAACACCCAAAACAAGTAAAAATGAAGAATAAATCCATTGTGCGGTTGTTGAAGATATGTTAAAATCGGCCATGATGCCTGAAATTCCAGTTGTAACAACACTTTGAGCAGCACTTAATATTGCCGCTGCAACAATGAATACTATTAACGTTGACATTCCCCTATCTAAATTCTCATTCATAAATATACACTCTAATAATTATTTAAAAATATATTATGCAAAAAAAGTATATAAAATTAATTTATATGATTTTTATTTAAAAATTTAATTAAAAAAATGAATAAAATTATAAAAAAATAGGACGGAGGTAAATAAATATTGCCTCTTGAAAAATTCATCTAAAAAATATTAGTTAAAAAAAGAGATATGGACATAAAAAATCATATATAAAAATCAATTTTCATCATTGGAATCCATAATATCCAAAAGCCCCAAATCAAAAATCAGCCTTCTTAAATGTCTTTCTGAATAAGTAACTCCAAATTCCTTTTGAATTTCTTCTTTAATTTCAGAAACACTGGACAAGCCTTTTGAAACAATATTTTCCTTTAAAATATTAAACTGATAATCAGACAGTTTGGAAACTCTTCCGGAATTACCTTTTCTAAATAGACTGTCCAAACCTTCCTCATTCCAGCTTTTTAACCATTTATACCCTGTTTGAGGAGTTTTTCCATGCTTTTTAATAGAATCTTTTACAGTTTCATCCTGATATAAATCCTCTATAAAAGTAATTTTCTCATATAAAAGAACAAATTTCTCCAAATCCCTTTTTACTCTGCGTATTTTTGAAATAGGAATATCTTTATTAACATAGGCCTGCCTACTCATAAAGATATTTTTAAAATAAAATACTATAAAAATTTTTTGTCAAAAAAATTAAATGTTAATTAAAATAAGGCCAACCATGCAAACGAAAAAGCCCACGATTTGAGTGAATGAAACGTTTTCCTTATACAGCAGATATCCGACGATGAGAAGAACACATGCCAGACCGATATTTGCAACAACGCTTGCAGTACTTACCGCCCAGCCTGCACGATAAACAAAAACATAACCGACTTCAAGGCCAACTATAGCTATAGCTAGAATTATGGAAGTCCAGTTAATTCTGGACAGTTCAACTGTCACATTAGAAGGTCCGACCATAAAGGCAAAAATAACTGCTGAGATAACTGAAGCTGCAAAATAAGTAACCATCAATGCTCCAAAGGGATTTACATCACCAGGCATCGATTTCATGCAAATATTATAGAATGTATTTGCCAAAATAACCATTAAAATTGGCCAAATCAGGTTCCAGTTCAAAATTAACACCCAAAAAAATAAAAAAGAAGTGAAGTTAAACTTCACTATTTTGTTCCGTAAACTCTGTCACCTGCATCCCCAAGACCTGGCAGAATATATGCATTTTCGTTCAGTTCCCTGTCCACTGTTGCGCAGAATATTTTCACATCAGGATGATCATCCTCAATTGTTTTGATTCCTTTCGGAGCGGCAACAATACACAATAATTTAATTTTAGTTACCCCATCCTGTTTAAGACGTGAAATGGTTGCGGATGCACTTCCACCTGTTGCAAGCATAGGATCAATTACAAGGACTTCTCTTTTGTCAATTCCTTCTGGCATTTTATAGTAATATTCAACTGGTTCAAATGTTTCTTCGTCTCTGTAAAGTCCGATATGTCCTATTTTTGCATTTGGGATAACATTTAAGATTCCGTCAACCATACCCATTCCTGCCCTTAAGATTGGAACAATAGCATAGTTGTCTTCATTAAGCATTCCAGTATCCATCTCTTCAAGTGGAGTATGGATAGTGGTTTTTTCAAGTTTTGCATCCCACATTGCTTCATAGATCAAAATTGTGGAAATTTCAGTAACCAATTCCCTGAACTCTTTAGTTCCTGTATTAACATCCCTTAAAATTGCAAGTTTATGAGTTATTAACGGATGATTCAATTCAAATTCATTCATGTTTTTCCTCCGGCATACATAAATTAAGAATTACGCCAATAATAGCTGCAAGAGACATTCCTGAAATGGAAATGGATAAATCAGCATAAACAATGGATAATGCTGCTCCACCTAATCCTAAAACAAGCATTGTTGCAGCTACAACAACATTTTTGGTATTGTTAAAGTCAACTTGGTTGTTGATTAATATATCTGAATAAAGTTATAAAATACTTTTTATTTTTTAAAAAAAAATTAAATATGAATGATTATAAAAAAAACCATTCAAAAATGAACAATTTAAGCCCAATAATAGTCAGGATTGTTTATTTGTGGAATTCTTTCGGAAGTATTTTTAGCAACCCATCCTGCACCCATAGAAGAATATGTATTTTTCAGCTTGGATTTGGCACTGGAAGACAGAGAATACTTAAGCTTTACAATCAGACTGGAAGTATCATAGTTGTTGAACATTTTCTTCATATAGCTTACAGTCAGCCATTTTGTTGGAATGCTGTGACTTCCAAGATTATAATCTCCAGAAGGATTTCCTACAAGAACCTTTTTGCCGTCTGCGCTGATATCCAAAATGGCAACATAATGACTCCAGGTATGGAATACTAAAGCACATCCTCCTTTTTTAAGCTGATTAAGGGCTTTATCGAATGTGGATTTATAAAAGTAACTGCATTTGAAATTGCATTTCTCCAAACCTTTTTTCAGCTGTTTGCAAGTTGTTCCATAAATGTATGAGGATCCTGAAAGTTTTGCAATCTGTTTTTCACAGACGTAACTTTTCAGCACCTGAAAGCACATGCTTCCTGAAGTAGGTCCGCAGGTATAATCAGTATCCTGGATATCCCGAACATACGGATAAGAATATGATTTTCCTTTAAGTGAAACAGTAACAGAGCCCGGCCAGTAGTTATGCTTATTTTTCAGAACTATTTTTGTATTCACCGCACGTTCAATAACATTCCATTTCTCACGTGGAATAATATGATTTAAATTAGGTTCAGACTTTGTCTTGAAGAAAACGTATTTGCTCAGCTTATTTGTCAAGTATAAATACTGACTATCTCTTTTAATAACGTTTTGATAATGTGCTTTTAAAAGAGTGTATTTCCCATCTCCGTCAGCCATGACGTAGTTGCCCGGCATGACATCAATGTCCGGAGTGCCGTTGACAAGAGGAATTTTAGTTTTTTGAGGATTTTTAATGTTTCCATTAATACATTTGACAATTTTTGTGGCATTAGAAGAAATTATTGTGGAACTTCCTGCAAACTTAACTTTAATAGTATATTTGCCTGCCTTTACCTTTGGCTTGAAGATGATTATTCCTTCTGAATTTGTTGTTTTTGTATATGATTTTGAACCTATAGTGATTTTAACTGCCTTATTGGAAACGGCAGATATAGTATCTCCTTTTAAATAAACCCTTAAAAATCCATTTGTTAAAAGCTTAGTGTTTCCGATGACCAGAGAAGTTACAGCCGGAACAGTCAGCGAAACAGTTTTTGAAACTGATTTATAATAGTCATTTCCTGCAAAATAAATTTTCATTGAATATACAGAATTTGGAGTTAAACTAATTTTAAGACCGGCCTTTCCCTGTGAATTTGTTTTTGCAGTGTATTTCTGACCGTTAACAGTGAATGTAACATCACCATCTTTAACAGCATTTCCATAGCTGTCCTTTAAATAAACATAGAAATATTTGTATTTAAAAACAGTAGTGTCAACTGGTGTGATGGATGATGGAAGCTTTAAAACGTTAATGTTAAATGTCTGACTAACACCAGAGTAATTGTCATTTCCAGCGTATATTACCTTTAATATGTAATTATCGGCTTTCAGATTTAAAACCAGACTTGCAGATCCTTTTTTGTTAGTCTTTAAACTGTAGTTTTGATTGTCAATATTTGCAGTTAAATCCTCACCGGCAATTGCAGTATTATTAGAATCCTTTAAAGATATGCTTACTGATTTACCAGTATAGACTTTTGAAGCACTTAGGGAAATTACAGGAGTGTCTTTTACCGGTTGTGCATCAGTTGAAATATGGTCAGTTGCATTGTCACTGGCTGAAACGGCAGCAAAACAAAATAAAGACAATGCAATGCAAATAATAAAAAATTTTATTTTTCCATTCAATTTTTCACCCAATTCTAATAAATATTATGAAAAATCAAATTATAAATAAGTATTGTAAAAAATAGTTTACACAATCAAATATAAAAAAATAATAAGACTGCTTAGAGCCTTATTTTAAATTATTATACAGTTAGTGTGGAATAACAAAAGGTTTGTTCTTGAAATATTAGTTAGTTAGTGTTATTTTCTTGCTTTTCCAACACGACGGGCAATAACCATTTCCCCGACAGAAATTAAACCTGCGAAGAATTTTTCCAAACCTCCGGTAGCCCAGATAGCTTCTCCGAATGTTGAATCCTTAATATTTTCTTCATACTGTTCAGGAGTAATCTTTTTACCGGTAGTTTTCTTGGACACCAGTGCAGATGCAGACATGAGCTCTTCCCATGTTACGCCTTTAAGCTGGTTTTGCATTGCTTTGTATAATTTTACAACTTTAATATCATAAAGTTCAGACAGCAGTTCTACAATGTCACATGCACGAACCATACCTACGACCTGATTGTCATCATTCAATACAGGCACTGTTACGAATTTGTTGTTTGCTGTTAAAATTACTGCAGTTCTTGCAGGATCATCTTCATGAACAGTTGAGATATCTTCGTATCCACTCATGATTTCTGAAATTTTATCATTTCCTTCCCTTAATCCTCTTGTAATGTCAAATGATGTTATCCATCCGACCAGCTGTTTGTTGTCATTTACAACAGGACATGTAAAACGTCTGATTTCTTCCATTACTTTTGAAACTTCGACAACACTGTCATCACAGTTCAAATATACAAAATTTTTATCCATTAATTCTTTTGCTTTCATAAACAAACCTCATTTTTATTCTATTTCTACTCTTTTTAGTGCTCCTACAGGACAATGACGTGTACATTCGATACATCGTATACATTTATCATCGTCCAGAACCACTTCACCATCCACTAATTCAATTGCACCGGTTGGGCAATTTTCTTCACAAAGATAACAGTTGACACATAAGTCATGACTTATATCAAGATTTCTGCTGTGAATAATAGGTCCTATGTACCTATCAAGTTCAATTGCATCCTTATTTTGAGATATTTCAACACATGCACTGCATCCGATGCACATTTTATCATTTACATGAGGATACAAAGTGTCTTCTTCCAAATCCATATCATTCTCATCAAAGAACTCTTTAAATTCCAATGTAAAGGCATTGGTCGGACATAGATTTGCACAGTCTTCCCAGTTGTTTTCCTGAGAACAATCAACTGAGATGCTATTCATCCTAACTACTCTATGAGAACAGCTGACGTTGGATAAGTTGTATTCAATGAAATCGTTTTCATCCTCATTATTATAAATAATTGAATTGTCAATTAATTTAATAGCTGAAACAGGACAAGTCTGAACACATATTTCACATTTAACACATTTATCTGTTATTTTAGCTATTCTGAAAATATTAGCTGGTTCAATTGCATTAACTGGACACTCTCCAACACAGGTGTTGCATCTCACACATCTTGGTGCTATAGCAATAATCTCTTCATCTGCCTTGAAATCATCAAGTTCAAACTGGAAATCATCACTGTCATCATCTAAATCAACAGATTTCAGGAGAACTTCGCGTTCCAAATTTTTCATCTGTTTTTCAAAAGACACATTCATATTATTACCAACTAACTGTTTTATTAAATAAATCTAAAAGGAATCCTCCAATTCTTTTAAAGAAGGGAATTTTTCCATACCAAATCCTTGAATAGCCCTGCTGGCCACCCAATTCGCAATTTTACAGGATTTTTCCAAATCATATCCTTTCAGATATGAATATAAAAATCCGCTATTAAAGCTGTCTCCAGCACCTGTGGTATCAACCACATCGCATTTGAATGCCTCAACATGACATTCTTCATTATTGTTAATAGCATAAACACCACTGGAACCCTGTTTAACTACTACGGTTTCAATTCCTAAATCCAGAAAAGCGATAACAAGTTCTTTAAGTGGCGCTTCATTATTATTACATAATAATCTTAATTCTGATTCATTGATAAGCAATATATTGGTTCTCTCCAATATAGGTTTTAAGGCATCAAATCCTTTTTGAACATACAGCATTCCAGGATCAAAGCTCAGTAGAGTTTCCTGGCTTAAAAGTTCCAAAAGGTCGATTTGCGCATTGAAGGAATCACCTACAAATGAAGTGTAATGCATTATTTTACATCTCATGATGTTTAACGGATTAATCTCACCGACTTTGATTTCATCGTTGACGCCGGGATCTATGTAAAGGCATCTCTCACCGTTACTGTCAACAAAACCCAGGCATTTTCCGGTAGAGCCTGTATCTGAGTAAATCAGGTTATTTGTATATACTCCATTTACAGCCAGATTATATTCTATCAAATCACCGTCTTCATCTTCGGCTATTTTTCCGATGATTGAAGTGTCAACCCCCAGTCTTGCAAGACCTACAATAGTATTGGCTGCAGACCCTCCAGGAGTGTCGGTTTGGCTTTTAATGAAGCTTTCCTCATCTGCTCCAACGATATTTTCTACAGAGTATAGCTTGTCGACATTCAATGCACCGAATCCTATTACTTCTGCATTCAAATCATTGTCAAATATTTCCATATTAAAACCCTAGTTTAAGATATCCAATAAGTTAATGTTTTTATCTCCCAGTTTTCCATCGAAATTACCTGCAGAGATTTTAACAACACCATCAAATTCCAAAGCAGCATCAATACCTGCTTTGATTGCTTTGTTCATTGCTTCTTCGCTGATTGCATTTACTACAATTTCAGGAATGTAATTTACACCTTCAGGAACCTTGGATTCATCACCCAATGATTCTTTAAGGGAAGGACAGTAAACGTGATTTGTGGTAGGTCCGATTTCAGGGTAATTTGTCTCAGGTTTGGAAGCTGCAGAACATACGTCAAATGGAGCTGTTGCTCCTTCAACACCCATTATAGCATCAATTACTGCATCGCCAGCTTCAATTACTGCTTCAGGAGTTTCACATAAATACCAGAAGTTTCCGCCCATAATTCCATCATTGATTTTGAATTTTTCTTCAATCTGGAAATCCGGAACCGCAATTGGAACGTTGATCATTTTTCTGCCGTATTCTTCAACAGTCCATTCATATCCGTCTCCGCAGTGACCCACAATATCCATCATTTCAATGTATTCTTCACTGTCACTGTCAGAATAGTCGAATATTCTTGTAAACGGCTTTACCAGTACGTCCTGACGCAGTCTGTAGGAAAGTTCAAATGCGAATTTTTCCACATCATCGCTGCCTAACCAGTACTGTACAACAGCACCGAATCTGCCGTCAGGTGTTTGGGATTCATCTAAAAATCCTTCCACACCACCTTCAACTCTTCCGATTACTGCACTTGGAGTTGAAGTGGAGTCGTATGCTGCCCTTTTAACTATTTTTTCAGTAGGACCTGTAATTAAAGCTCTTACGTATTTTCCTTCAAAAGCTTCAAAGAATGTATCATCTACTTTATCATAATTCATTTTATTACCTTCTTTTAACCTAAACCACCGATATCCTCGCCTCTGATATTATTTCTCATGTATTTGCTGGCTTTTAAGATATCGTCGAAATTATTTTCATCTATTATTTTAATTATAGGATAATTATTATCATCAAATACTTCAAAGAATTTCTCTTTGATTTTTAAGTCTATTTTATAGTCATCAAATAACTCTTCATAATTTTCACATGCATTATAATTCTCAATGAATTTTAAAACTTCAGATTTATCGTTTTGTGCATAGATATTTGCAACAACAGCAGTTGCCACCGCACTTGGGGACACAATTGCTATTTCAGCCACTTTAAGAGGATATTCATTTCCATTGAATGATATGCTGATGCCGCCATTGTCTCTTGCAAATGCCAAAGGTTCAACATCTGTAATGCTGTCTCCAATGTACCACATGTTATTAACATCAATATTGTCCCTTTCTATAATACAATCAATTGCAAGTTTCTTGCCCTGCCCGCCAACGACTTCAATATCTTTTATTTTATCATAAATGCTCATTTCAGCTATCTGCGAATAAAATATGTCATCAAACAGTTCATAGTCTTCAGGATTTTCAAGTATCAAATCTTTAAATTCCTGAATTTTTTCAATTTCATCATCATTTAGACTCAAGGCATCTACATCAACATCTGTGTAAAATGTATTTTCAAATGGAACTTCAAGATAATCAGAAACAGCTTCAATATATTGACCATAACTGGTACTAACTATATAAGTATTCATAGCTTCCTTCAAGTAACTTAAAAGCAATTTTGCATCTGCAACTGAATAGATATTGTTTTTTGAAAAATCAACCATATCCTTATTTTTAAGATTTTCACAAACAAAGAAAGGAAGAATGAATTTTAAAGTGTTGCCCACTTTATAATTTTCTTTCTTAACAATATCTGCCAAATAATCATCATATAAGCTTAGAACCTTAAATAATTCATCGCCGTCTTCTATAAATTTGGCTGCCATCTCAAAGGCATTGTCATTTAATGTCAAAGGACCTTCGCAGTCTGTAATGAATGATTTTTCAAACATCAAATCACCTGAAGTTAACAATTCTGATTGCATCAAGAGGACATATTGCCTCACAGTTTCTGCAGTAAATACATTTTTCACTGTCAAATTCTATTTTATCATCATCAGTTAATGTCAATGCTTCAACAGGACAATTTTTGGCACATATTGCACATGCCTGACATTTTTCACTAGACAGTGAAAAGTCACCAAGTCTTTGAGCAAAGAGATAAGACCTTGCATAGTATAAATCTGTGTCTTTGCTGTAGAAGTAATCATCATAAGCTCCGATTGCATCAAACTGACACTGTTCTACACATTTACCGCAATAAATACAGTTGTCATTGATTTTTATTGGATTTGGACCATCGGTTTCAATAGCTCCAACAGGACATACGTTTTTACAGTCACCGCATGCGACACATTTTTTGTCATATACTTCGATGTTTCTGTCCATCAGATAAGATCCGAATAGCTTTGTGAACTTGGACACTTCAATGTGAGAGTCAAGACTTATCTTCAGCTCACGTTCCATCATGTCATTGACTTTGCACTCTATGAAGTTTTCAAAGTTCTGGTCATTGAATTCGATTGCTATGGATTTTCCGACTTTTTCAAGGACTTTGTTTAAACTGATTAAATCCAAAGACAGACGTTTCATGTCATGATCTATGATTTCTGAAACGATATCGAATGATTTTATCTCACTGTACATTTTGTATGCTTTTTTACGTGAGGAATATTTGATTGCTGTTGAAGGACAGGAATGCATACACTCTTCACATCTTGCACAATATCCCGGATTGATATATGGAAGCTTGTTTGTTCTTGCAACATTGATTGCGCCCATTGAAGGACATACTCTTGTACATGTCATACATCCTATACATTTATCCTGATTAACGACAATTGCTTTTCCTCCCTTAACTGTTTTAGGAAGCAGCTGACCGTATTTAATCGCATCGGTCGGACATACTCTGAAACAGTATCCGCACCTGACGCAGGTATCCTTGTCGATTTCACTGTGAGGTTCATGTTTTCCGTCGGCCTTGATATGTATGGAACCGTTTTTACATGCCTGCACACATGCTCCGCATGCCTTACATAATTTTGTGTTGATGTTTGGAACGTTTTCCTTTTTAGGAGCGTCCATATGAACATCAAGAGTAATTGCATCATATGGGCAAGAATTACGACATAATACACAGCCGAAACAGGTATTTCTTAATTTTATAAGACCATCATCTTCATCCATATAGATTGCATCAATCGGACATGAATCAAGACAAGGCTTATCACTGCATTTTGCACATTTTGTCTGATCAACAAGATAATCGACATCAACATGCCTTAATGGCCTTGGTGTTTTAGTATAACTATCAATCATAACACTCACTCCATAAATAAATCCTCATTTAGATTTGATGCCTTTACAGTAGTATGTATAATCTTGTCGTCTTCCATTGAGAATTTAGCAATGAAATATTTAATTACTGAAAACGGACAGGTCTGATAACATATACTGCAACGTAAACATCTATCCTTATCTCTTACAATTGTATCGTTTTGTTCATCAAATGAAATGCATTGAGTCGGACAGTCAGGAATACACAGCTGACATTTTTCACATTTTGATTTGTCCCAGTCAATGATTCTTACCTTAAGCCTGTTGACTGCATTGGAAATTATCTCGAAAGCAACTTCATCATCAGGCATTATCTTCAATGCATCATCCCAGATTTCTGAAAGAGGAACCTCATACTGCAGGAGTCCGTCAGTATCCAGTGCTCTTAAATCTTCTTCCTTGTTGTTGATGAAATCTTCAAGATAATCTACGCATAAAACTATTAACTCTTTCTGGTCCTGTAAATTGTCAACAAATACTGCCTTCATAGCTCCGTTTACAGGACATACATCAACACATTCACCGCAGGAGATACATTTGAGCTGGTCTACAGCAACTTTATCGTTTACGAGTGAAATTGCATCGACAGGACATTTTTTCATACATTTCTTACATTTAATGCAGAGATAATCATCTACAATGTACTGTCTTTTTGATGGAATAATATTGAATTCAGGTAAAATATGATGGTTTACACCACATTCCAAGGTTTTAGGATCAGTAGGACAGACTTCAGCACAGAATCCGCAGCGAATACATGCTCCTAATTTAATTACAGGATATGTCAAACCTGCACCTTCTTCTGAGTCCTCATCACGGACCAGTTTGATTGCATTCGGTGAAGGACATGATACTGTACATGCACCGCATCCTATACAATATTCCTTATTTACTTTTGGAAAGTCCCTGAACCTTTCAGGTTTTTCTGAAATATCCGGCAGAGAATGTGCATTTGTAAATGCATCCGCCCATCTTTTTCTTGCAAACTCGTAGACATACCACATTAGAGATGACATTTTATTTCACCTCATAAAAGTCTTTGATTGCGGTTTTTCCAGCTTCATCAGTTATGGCAACCCTTTCGGCACATGCAACACAAGGATCGCATGATGCATAGGTTGCTACTGCATCTGCAACAGTCGGAACATCACGAATCATGTATTTTGCGCATGAGTCCATGTTTGCAATACTTGGAGTTCTGATTGAAATGTTTTTAATCAGATTTCCATTGGTTTCAATCATATAAGTTACTTCACCACGAGGAGCTTCATTTTGACGCATAGCATAACCAGATTTGATATTTGCAGGAGTACGAACTTCACCTTTTGGTATATTATCTATAGCTTGTCTAATAATTTTGATTGATTCAGGTATTTCATCAAATCTTGTCATTGTTCTTGCGTAATTGTCTCCTTCATGCCTTACAATAACGTTAAAGTCAAAGTAATCGTCATAAGTATAGTGACCTATACGGAAATCTTCTGTAATACCGGAAGCTCTTCCGATTGGACCTACTGCTCTTCCTTTAATTGCTTCTTTTTTAGACATGTATCCTATATCTTTGCATCTTAAAGCCAGAGCAGGACCTTCTGCAAACAGATTACGGGTAATGTCAAAAGTCTCTTCGATTTTTTCAAGGTTTTTAAGAATCGGTTCAAAGTGACGCTCATCAGCATCCATTCTCACCCCACCTACAACATTCCAACCCATATTAACCCTGTTTCCGGTTAACAGTTCAATTGAATCCATTGCATATTCCCTTAACTCCAGAACATGCATAAACAGAGTTTCATGATCCATTGATTTGAAGAATGTTGAATTTGCAAGCAGGTGACTTTGAATCCTGTCAAGTTCGTTTGCAATTACCCTTAGGAACTGGGCCCTTACAGGCACATCAACATCAGAAATCTTTTCAATAGTTTCAGCAAATGTCTGAGTGTGCTCATATGAACAGATACCGCAGACTCTTTCTGAAAGATAAATTCCTTTCTGCCAGGTTTTTCCTTCAATTATCTTTTCAATTCCCCTGTGAACATAACCGTATTCGATTTCTGCTTTAACAACTCTTTCCCCTTCAGTCTGAAGTTTTAATCTTATAGGTTCTTTTAAAGCAGGGTGAATTGGACCAATAGGCACTATCATTGTTGCTCCCTCCCTCTGTCAGCAATAGCTTGCGGTCCGACAGCCAAAATTGCCTCCAATATTTCATTAGGTCTTGGAGGACATCCCGGAATTTCTGCCGCAACCGGAATGAAATTGGATGCAGGTGCATTTACATGACCCCCTTCCTGATTGAATACATCTCCAGATATCGGGCAGTTTCCAACCGCTACTGCAATTTTTGGTTCAGGAGCCTTATCATATATTCTTTTTAAGTTATCTTTCCATTGTTCGGTTACAGCACCTGTTAACAACAGAACATCAGCTTCACGAGGATTATTGTGAACATAAATACCATACTGCTCTAAGTCGTATCTTGGAGATAACAATGCGACACATTCTACGTCACATCCGTTACATCCGCCACAATTTACGATACAGACGTGAATTGAGCTTTTTCTCACAACATCCCTTATAGCATTTAACATTGTACTCCCTCTTTTATTTTATAATTAAATATGAACATGATTAGTATTCGCTTCTTTTTTTAATAATTCAAATAATTCTAATTGACCTTCTTTTAAGGCATCTTCATAAGATTTACCATTTTTTACTTCTTCAACAAGTTTCATTTTAAGACTTTTAGCATCTTCCGGAGTTATTGCTTCAAGTGTACCGCTGAACCAGCATAATCTCAAATCGGCATTGAATTTCTGATAAAGGCAAATGTCTTCTGCTGATTTGAATGTTCCATGCATCGCTTCTAGAGTATCCATATTGAACAAATTAAAGAACACTTCCTCCAGTTCTTCTATAGTACAGTCAAAATCTTTGGAAAGCGGCACTATAACATCCCTCTGCCATGCAAAACTTTTTACGATTCTTGTCTGCATCAACCTTAATTTTTCTGCATCATCCATTCCAATCACATCATAGCGTTAAATTTCAATAATACATATGCAATTATTCCAATAACCAGACCTATTGCGGTTTCCTTTCTACCGTAACCAGGTCTTTCGCCCATTACAAATCCTGCAAGGAGAAAACCTACTGCAGATAAAATTATGTTTCCTGAACAAAATCCTAAAACCCAACCGACAATTGAAACTACTGTAAATGGAATATTGATTTTAGTCACTGCAACAAACGGTTCGCCATGCTGTTTGTAACTGTAAAGCAGCCCAAGAATGGATCCGACTGCAAATGTAATTATATAAATCATATAATCTAACATAATATCCCCTCTACATCGGTTTATAAAGTAATATAAATGAGCAAATTATTGCTATAAGTGTTATTACAAAACATATTTTCTCAATACTTTCAATCTTGTGTGCAAAATTGCCTTTGGCCAATAATACAAATATAGCCAGGACAACGCCAATAATCACTATCGGAGCTATGAGTGTTGAATGCAGGAATGTTGTCAAAAGTCCGACAACAATTATTCCGACAGCAACCAAAGCAGTGAAATAGACAATTACATCTTCGCTATTCATGCTACCACTCCTGTAAATATCATCAATACTGTTCCAAAGAAGCATATTGCTCCTATAGTAATTTGAGTCATGACTGAATGATTAGGACTGAAAAGCGGAGTTGCCGCATTGATAAATCCTGTGATGAATGTAATTGCAATCATTCCAATAAGATATCCGACAGCGTTGAGCGGACCGAAGAATATTGTTAAAAATACCCAAAGCATCACATACCATGCAATTGACTCTGAAAAGTGCATAAATCCTCTTAAAAGTCCAAAGTGCTCAGTTTCAAATCCTGAGATTAAAACTTTATCTTTTGTTATTGCAAATGGAGAGTAAGGGGATTTGGTAATAATCAGCATGAAAAACATCAGTGCTGCAAGCGGAATTGTGAATATTAAAGGACCATGTACTGACTGATATGTTATGATTTCTCCAATGTTCATTGTACCGGTAACAAGGTAAACAAACACGATTGCTGCAAACAGAGGAAGTTCAGTTGCCGCTGAAAGAACAGCCCTTACACAACTTAATTTACCGTATGGAGAACCTGAACTTGACCCTGAGTTATGCTCAACAATCTTGTAGACTGCATAAACACCGAATAATATTAATAATGAATCATGAGCTACAGGACCTGCAATAACACCGACAATCCAAATCAATGCTAAAATAAATGTAATTCCTACATAAAATACTTTTGAAACAGTTTTTGGAAATGCGGTTTCTTTAAAGAAGAATTTTAAAGAATGAATCAGATGCTGGACTATAGGTGGTCCCGGACGTTTCTGAACACGTGCCATTACTTTTCTGTGCAAACCTAGAAGAAGACTTCCCGCTAGAAATGCAATTACAACTTGAATTAATATTTCTGCCATCAAATTCATAATACCACTCTAATATCCAGTAAATGGTTCTTTGACCCTTTCTTCTGCATCTTCCGCTTTCGGTTTTGCCATTGTAAGCAAACCTAAAGATAAAACCCATGTTGGAATACCAAAGATAGCTACAGTATAAACAATCCATACATCAAAGTTTATGACTAAACATGCCAGAATAGCTATGGTTGATAAAACCAATAATATTATAGATATGATTTTTTGACTAGCCATGCTACCACTACCACAATACCAATAACAATATTTCAACAGCTCTTACAATAATAAACAATGAACTTAAGTGAATAATAACAATATATGGAGATCCCGCAGTTCTAAACATCTCTGCTTTACTTGCAAAGAACGGTGCCACTCCACTTTCACCTAAAATACCTATCAACATCAATACTGCACCGAATACAACCATCGGACTGGCAGGCATTTGTGACAGTACTGCCAGTGATAATGTTCCGGTAGACGCAAGAATTATTGCAGCTCCTCCGAATAAAGGCAGACTGCACATCATAGCGATTAAACCGTAGTTAAATGCTGAGTTTAATACGCTTGTCTGTTTAACAGCTGATACAATACCGATGTTTAAAATACCAACCAATGCCATGAAAAGGGTAAAGTTGAACAAATCTCCTGTAATCATGGCTCCAGCTGATGCCAAACCACAAATAATTGATAAAAATCTTCTTTGCTTTAATTCCTTTGGAGCAACTTTGACTTCCGTATTATTTAAATAATGCATTGTACCTTCAATTTGGGTTTCAGGTTTACTTAAAGCAATTAAAAGTGTAAACCCAAGCAATACCGCAAAGAGGAACAGGTTAAATGGTGTAAGATATAATACGATGTCTCCAAGTGGAATTGTTCCAAGTAAATCTCCGCCAAGTGTAACAAAATCCATCATATCACTACTCCTTATCAATATCCTCTCTCATAAGCAGTCCAATTAAACCGACTTTTGAAGCTACTTTTAATAAAAGTCCACATGCTGCCAAGAATAAACTTAATAACCAATATTGAGGTGCTACGAAGAACAATAGGAAACCTATAATCCATAAACACCATGCGATTCCAGAAACTCCTGCAATGCCGTCGAGCATGAGCACAGGAAGACCTCTTGCTTTTTTGGACAGTGCGTACAGTACTATTCCTCCACCGGCTACTGCTCCTCCAGTAAAACCGGTTAAAAATATTCCATATCCTATCAGTACCAATGCAATAAAGTTAGGAGCTGTATTCAATATCTCCATATTCAGTGCAAAAGGCTGTGGGAATAGTGAAGAAGATTTGGTTAAATTTCTTCTTGGGTTCTGCTCAATTTTACGCATTTCTCTTGTAAGCAAAATTTCTGAAATTGCCAAAGTCTCTGCAAGTTCAACTACCAGACCAGGTAAAATCAATGCCTCTGCCAGGTCTGTACCGACTGCTGAGACTACAAATATCATTGCAAGACCGACCAAATCGGTAAGGATAAGAATGTGTATTTCTTCCCTTTTAAGAGCAATTGCCATGGTTGCTATAAATCCGACTATCAGACCCGCATAGATTGCAGGCAGATACATTGAAATGAATACGTCAGGAACATACGGAGGTATTAAAACCATCAGTTATCCCTCCTCAATTGCTTTGATCTTGCTTTTGCATCATTAGCTTTAACTTCATTAGCTACTTTTGTTGAATCAGAAATAGCTTTTTTAACATCCTCTTTAATTTCGCCTTTGTCATTTTTGCGGTTCATGGTGTAGTTTATGGACAGCCATGAAGCGATAATGAATGACATCATCAATATGCTTGATTCCAGTATTGTATCGAAACCTCTTGTATAATAGAGGATTTCATCAATTAATCCACCAGGGGATGAATAGATTGATGTTCCAAAGTAAGGAGAAATTGAAGAGATGAACTGTGCCAGCGGTGACATATATCCTGTTATCATACCTAAACTGGCGGCATTATCAGGATATTGAGGATTAATTTCACCAGGCTGAGTTAAAACTTCTCCGCCCCTGTCGTAAGGTGCGATAGCTAAACCTTCATCGATTTGCTCTTGCGGAGCTGGTCTAACATATAATTGATCTGGATTTAATGCCATAGGCACAATTAAACCTGCAATTAAAATTACTCCTAAACAAAACGCAAATAGACGAGGAACATTTTTAGGGTCAGCCAGTTTATTCCATAAAGCTCCGATCCTCATACGTCTGCCCCCATTTCTTCCAAACGAATAATAGCTCTAAATAAAATTAAAGAAATCACAACAGTTGTTGCAAGTAAAGTTAATAAAGCTAAAACATGATTATAACACAATAAGACTAAACAGACACCGATTGATGCCACTTCAGTATTGAATGTTCTTACGATAGGGTCATTGACTCCAGGACCCCATGCGGTAGCTATACTTCCTACAATAGCTAGAAATATTCCAAAGTAAAAGAATAAAGGAACACTAAGCATTTATATCACCACTTTCTAGCTTCTTTTTTCTAATCTCATTGACTTTAACAATAGATAAAATAAATACTAAAGTAGATAACGGACCTGCTAAAGCTGCAAACAAAGCTACATCCAAATATTTGAATAAGACAACGACTAAAACGAAACCGGCATCCAATATTGAAAACATTATGACTTTATCCAACGGTTTTTCAAGAAATATGATACCGAATGCACCGATTACCATCAAAGCGATTGCAATAATTGATACTAAAAACTCCATTTCATCTCACTCCAATAGTATTTCATCATCGAGTCTTTTTAAAGTATATGCAATCGCATTTGCACTGATTGTAGAACAAATAAAGAATGCAGCCGCAACAATAAGAGCGAATGGAGTGTTGATTACCAATGCAATTAAAGCTGAAACTCCAAATCCTATGACATTTATATACAAAAGTCTTTCAGCCTTGTTTTTAGTTATTAATGCCCTTAATGCTACGAATATAACTATAACTCCAATTATTTCAACATACATATTACCACTCTCAAGCATGCCTATTGAATTTTTCTGCTATTTTGCCTAAAAGAACTGAAGCTCTCTTATGGTCCAGTCCCTGAACGGTAAGTATTGCAATTACCATACCTACAATGAACATTTCGGGAGTGAAACCTAAAAATGAACAGACAAAAATTATTACAGTAGCAGTTAAGCTTCCGACAGTTCCCGCATATCCAGGATCTGCACATAATCTGTTTCCTATAAATACTAAAAATGCAGCTATAATTCCTCCAGGAATTCCTAAAAGCAAATATCCAATAGCGGCTATCAATGTACCAGCAGATGCGTCAGGAGAACAAACAATGTTTCCCTGGAAGAATCCACCAGCAATATCTCCCCCTCTTTTTTCAACACTTTCACCAATTATTCTGGCTCCTTTAACACCAGGTTGCTCGGGAAGTCCGAAATAGGTATCTACAATTACAAAATTCAACCAACATAGAATTGCAGCAATTATAATACCAATTACTTCATTCATTATATATCCTCCCCCTCATCTCCATTCAAAGGCTTTGGAAATACAAAATCAAATAAATATTTCACAAATAATGCAGATAAAATACCAATAATAACAGCTAATAACAATCCATTATACATAAATGTGTAATTTAAAACTAAGAAAATAGAAAAAATACCAATAGCTATTATCGGAGTCGGATATATAGCACTTACATCAAAAGAATACCTGTATGGTTTGCTTGGAAGTAATGGAATCCTTAAAGCTAAAGCTACAACTATGGAAACAATAATAGTTACAACATAAGCTAATAAAATATCAAATGAACCGAGTGTTACATTGCCCAGTCCAAAAACATTACTGTATGAAGCAAAGAATAAGGTATTGTACACCAAATCAAACATATTATTAGACTCCTTAAATAATAAATATATTATATAAAAATATATAAATGTTGTTACTTAAAATTATTAATAATAGCTTAAACTATTTAAAAGTTGATAAATGGTGGGTTAATGAGGGATAAAAATATTTTAATAACTGGTGGGCTCGGATTTATCGGTTCACATATTGCTAATACATTATTGGAGAATAATAATATTGTTATTCTTGATAATCTTACTACAGGTAACATCAATAATCTAAACAATCCCGATAATGAAAATTTGAAAATTGTAAAAGAGGACATTCGTAATATTAATCTGGATGATTTGACATCGGATATTGACTATGTATTTCACCTTGCGGCAATGGCAAGTGTGCCTTTAAGTATAGACAAGCCCGTCGAATGCAGTGACATAAACCTCAACGCTACCATAAAACTTCTGGAATCCTGCGTAAAAAATGATGTTGAAAAAATAATTTTTTCATCTTCATCTTCCGTTTACGGACCTAATAAAAATATGCCTTTAAAAGAAAGCGAACAGCCAATGCCAAAATCACCATATGCCGCTTCAAAGG
The DNA here is from genome assembly GCF_900314615.1 of uncultured Methanobrevibacter sp. Lineage (NCBI taxonomy): Archaea > Methanobacteriati > Methanobacteriota > Methanobacteria > Methanobacteriales > Methanobacteriaceae > Methanobrevibacter > uncultured Methanobrevibacter sp. The sequence continues at coordinate 54,368 of NZ_OMWA01000022.1, forward strand.
CAAGCTGTGAATTATACCTTAAAGCGTTTAACGACAGTTACGGCCTGAATTACACTGCATTAAGATATTTCAATGTTTTTGGTCCTGGCCAGGACAAGAATTCACAGTATGCAGCAGTAATTCCGAATTTCATAAGCTCAATTTTAGAAGGAGTTCAGCCTGAAATCTACGGTGACGGTGAGCAGACAAGAGATTTTGTTTACGTTAAAGATGTCGTTAAAGCAAACATCAATGCAGCAGAGTCCGACTACAACGGAATCGTTAATGTTGCATCAGGTGAAAAACTCAGCGTCAATCAGCTGTATGAAATCATTAAAACAACCCTCAACAGTGATTTGGAACCCGAATATTTACCTGAAAGACAGGGAGACATCAAGCACTCCCTGGCCGATGTAAGCAACATGATCAAAATCAACTGTAAAATCGACTCCAAGGATTTCGAGTCCCAGCTTATTGAAACAGTCAACTGGTTTAAAACAATTTTATAGGCAAATAAAACATGGACAAAAGTGTAAAAGATTTTAATATTCGTCTAAGGACAATTAAACTTAGAGAACTGCTTGTCGGGATTATTCTTGCTGTAATTATTACAGCAGTGCTGATGGGGATTTTTCCAATAGTTTATGAAGACGACAACATATTTTTCATTGTGCTTTTATCAGCAGTGCTTTTATTTTTCATATGGTGTTTGAGAGGCAGCACAGGTCTGTCTAAAAATTTCAGGAATATTACTGAAGCAAAAATTCGAAATGAAATTCTGTATGTCTTTTTGATAAACATAATATTTGCATTTCTGTTTCCCTGCCTGATTTCCGGGCTGGACTTGATTATGGGATTTTATGACCCGAGCTGGGTAACCGGCTTTACCGACATAGATTCTGTAGACATTACTGCCGGAATGCTTATTTTAGAAATTGTTTCATCTGTAATTTTTGCTCCGCTTATGGAAGAACTGGTATTTAGAGGAGTTATCTTTAACAGACTGAAAATCAGAGCCGGAATCATCCCTGCAATGCTCATTTCATCATTTCTGTTTGGAATTGGTCATTCATTTGGAGGAATGACAAGTGCGTTTCTCTTTGGAATCTGCATGTGCATATTATACTTGAAAACAGACAATATTCTCGTTCCGATGAGCGTTCATTTCATAAATAATGTTACTGCAACAGCTCTGGAATTCACACAGATTGATCTGATTATATCCCAAATGCCATGGATTATACCTGCAACAATAATAACATTGATAGCGACAGTTTTACTGGTTAAATACATCGTTCAGGAAACCAGCGCTTTAAAAAGCAGATTTCCTTAAAAATTAAAAAAAGTTAGTGGAATCCGCATCCACTACAAGTTTCACATTTTTCTTCTTCTAAAGGATCATACTGTTTATCTTCCTGAAGTGTAGCTGAGATAAAGTACTGGTCCATTTCATCCTTGTTTTTTAATATTGGAGACAGTCCTTTAAAATCACATTTGATATCGCCAGTACCACCAATATCAACCATAATAGGTTCACCTAGTTTAAATCTTTTGAAATAAGCTTCAACGTCTTTAATTAAATCTCCAGGAACTCTGAAGTTAAAAGATAATATATTATTTTCCTTCATTTTTAAGCCGACATATTTCTGGTCGATTTCATAGTTTAAACCTAATTGTTTTTTGAAAATTATATTAGTACCTATTTCATTAGATGACATATTATAACCTCCTGAAATATTTTAATTACTTAAAGTTAGTTTTTTATCATATATAATACTTATGTAACATCAGCCAAATAATATTCAGCAAATTTCTACAATTAAAAAAATTTTGTTTAAAAAAATTATAATGAATTATCATGATTTTTAATAAGGTTTATATAATTCGAAATTCAAAACATATAATATTATAATATATATTATAATAGAAAAAAATCAATTAGAAAATAGGTGTTTATGAATGAATGAATACAACAAAGATATTGGAAATAGAATTAGAGAACTACGCGAACTTTCAGATATTACAATTAAAGAAATTGCAGACAACTTGAACATTAAACAAGAAACTTACATCCAATATGAAAACGGTGAAGTAGACATTCCGGCAAGCTTTTTATATGAACTTGCACACATCTTTAAAGTTGATTTAGGATTATTACTGACCGGTGAAGAAAGCAGAATGAGCATCTTTGATGTTACCCGTGCAGACAAAGGGGTTTCAGTTGACAGAAGAAAAGAATATACACACCAAAACCTATGTTCTAATTTCATTCACAAACAGGCTGAAACATTCCTTGTAACAGTGGATCCTGAAAAAAATCCTGTGCCTTCACTTAATTCACACCCCGGTCAGGAATTCAACTATGTTTTAGAAGGTTCCTTAAAAATATATATTCACAATAACGAAATTATCTTAAACGAAGGAGATTCCATCTTTTTCGATTCAGCACACAGACACGCTATGGTAGCGCTTAACGACAAACCCGCTAAATTTTTAGCAGTAATCATATAATATTTATGGAGATTATTAAATGACATCAGTAATAGCAGATTTTGTAGAAAGAGTTGACTTTGACTCTTATGAAGATTTTTATAAAAATTTTAAATTAACCTATGAAGAGGATTATAACTTCGGATTCGATGTAGTCGACAAATATGCCGAAATAGATCCGGAAAAGATAGCTTTAATATGGACCAACGACTACGACGAAGAGCACACCTTCACTTTCAAGGAAATGAAAGAATATTCAAATAAAGCTGCAAACTTATTTAAACGTCTTGGAATTAAAAAAGGCGATTGTGTAATGCTTACCTTGAAAAACAGATATGAATGGTGGTTCTGTATGGTTGCATTACATAAAATCGGTGCAATAGCAATACCTGGAACCCATATGTTAAAACTTCACGATATTGACTTTAGAATAAAAGAAGCTAATGTTAAAATGGTAATATCCGTAGAGGAAGATTCATTATTGCCTGATTACGAGGAAGCTGAAAAATCATTAGGAATTGATTTGAAAAAATTAGTTATAGAAACCGATAGGGACGGTTGGATAAACTTCAATGAAGCAATTGAAAAGGAAAGTGACATATTTGAAAGGCCAACCGGTGAAGACAAGACCTATGCTGAAGAGATTTTCCTAATTTATTTCACATCAGGAACAAGCGGACTTCCAAAAATGGTTTCACACAAGCATACCTACTCCTTAGGACATATCCCAACCGCAAAATATTGGCATAACGTTGTTGAAGACGGAATACACCATACTTCAGCTGATACCGGATGGGGAAAGGCAGTATGGGGAAATCTGTACGGACAATGGATTGCAGGAACCGGAATATTCATCTATGACTATGAAAGATTCAACGGAATCAAACTGCTTGAAAAGATTATCGAATACAAAGTGGATACATTCTGTGCTCCTCCGACAATTTACAGATTCATCATTAAGGAAAATATCGAAGGATATGACTTATCAAACTTAAAATATGTAACAACTGCAGGAGAACCACTTCCTCCTGAAGTAGCTGAAAAATTCAGAGAACTGTCCGGATTGACCATCAAAGAAGGATTTGGTCAGACCGAAACCACATTATCAATCGGAACATTCATATGGCTGGATGCAAAACCTGCTTCATTAGGTAAGCCTTCCCCATTATTCGATTTAAGACTTCTTGATGAAGACCACAACAGAGTGGAAATCGGTGATGAAGGAGAGTTATGTTTCAAAATGAATGACGGTCCAAATCCAGGATTATTTAAAGACTATGTAAATGATGAGGAAAAATACAAAAAGCAAATCCATCACGGATACTACCACTGCGGAGATACCGCATGGGTGGATGAAGACGGATACGTTCACTTTGTCGGAAGAAATGACGATATAATCAAATCCTCAGGATACCGTATCGGACCGTATGAAGTTGAAAGTGCAGTACTGTCACATGAAGCGGTTTCAAACTGTGCAATTACTGGTTATCCGGATGAAGTCAGAGGTCAAATCGTAAAGGCAACAATTATCCTGCAGCCAGGATTTGAACCTTCAGATTCACTTACAAAAGACATTCAAAATCATGTTAAAAGAGTTACAGCTCCTTATAAATATCCGAGAATGATTGAATATGTTGATGAAATACCTGAAACAATCAGCGGAAAAATAAGAAGAGTTGAAATCAGAGAAAACGATAATAAAAATTAATCAGATGATATAATGACAGAAGAGATATCTTATCCAGTTATCAATAAAGAGATATGCAAAGGCTGTATGAGATGTATAGTCGGATGTCCTCAAAATGCAATATTACTATCAGAAGAAATGAACAACGCAGGATATCAGTTTGCATATTATAGTGGAAATGGATGTACAGGATGTAAAGACTGTTACTTTACATGCCCTGAGCCATTAGGACTAGAAGTACATCAGGTGAAAAATATTGTTAATGATTCAGTAGCAAAAATGATTAAAGCTAAGGTAGCTAATCAAGGGGGAAACTAAATGAGTAATCAAATGGTGAAAGGAAATACTGCTGTTATCATTGGTGCAATGTATGCGGGATGTGATTGTTTCTTTGGATATCCAATCACCCCTGCAAGTGAAATTTTACACGAAGCATCAAAATATTTCCCAATGGTTGGAAGAAACTTTGTACAGGCTGAAAGTGAAGAAGCATCAATCAATATGGTTTATGGTGCATCAGGAACAGGTCACAGAGTCATGACTGCATCATCAGGACCTGGAATCAGTTTAATGCAAGAAGGATTTACATATCTTGCAGGTGCTGAACTGCCAGCAGTTATTGTAGACATTATGAGAGCAGGGCCTGGACTTGGAAATATCGGACCTGAACAAGGAGACTACAACCAAATTGTTAAAGGAGGAGGTCACGGAAACTATAAAAACATAGTTTTAGCTCCGAACAGCGTTCAGGAAATGTGCGACTTAACCATGAAAGCATTTGAACTTGCAGACAAATGGAGAAATCCTGTTGTCGTATTGGCTGACGGTACATTAGGTCAGATGGCGGAACCTGTTGAGTTTCCAAAAGAAGCAATAAAACCTGAAATCGATGAATCATGGGCAGTAAGAGGAAATAAGGAAACCATGGAAAACCTCATTACTTCAATTTTCAATGACTTTAATGATTTAGAAGACTTCAACTTCAAGCTTCAGGAAAAATATGCAAAAATTGATGCAGAAGAAGTTATTGTTGACGAATATCAAGTTGACGATGCAGACATCGTTCTGGTTTCATACGGTATAAGCAGCCGTATTGCTAGATCTGCTGTTGACAAAAGCCGTGAAAAAGGCTTGAAAGTCGGACTTTTAAGACCAGTTACGTTATCACCTTTCCCGACTGACAGAATCAAGGAACTGGCCGATAAAGGCGTTGAATTCATATCCGTTGAAATGAGTAACGGTCAGCTCCTGGCAGATGTTCAGTTTGCGGCTTTAAGAAAAGAAGGAACCCATCTTGTAAACAGAATGGGAGGAAACCTTATTGAACTTAAACATGTGCTTGCAAAAATATATGAAATAGCAGGTTTGGACGAAGAAATAGACACTTCAAAAAGAAGTGAAGAGAAAGCCAGCCCGAATATAATTGATTAAGGATGTGGAAATATGAGTGAACAATTAAATAAAGATTATGAAGAACAGATACGTAGAAATCCACAATCCCTTTTAGAAGAGTATCCTAGAAAAGGAACAAATATTCAATCCACTCACTACTGTGCCGGTTGTGGACACGGTATCATACACAAATTAATTGCAGAATGTATGGATGAACTTGGAATACAGGAAAGATGCGTTATGATTTCTCCTGTAGGATGTTCAGTATATGCTTACTTCTACTTTAACTGTGGAAACTTCCAGACAGCTCACGGCAGAGCACCTGCAGTAGCTACAGGTATTTCAAGAGCTGAAGACAATGCAATTGTAATGAGCTATCAGGGAGATGGAGATTTAGCTTCAATCGGTTTAAACGAAACTCTACAGGCTGCAAACCGTGGAGAAAAAATTGCAGTATTTTTCGTAAACAACACAGTTTACGGAATGACCGGTGGTCAGATGGCTCCGACAACACTGATCGGTGAAAAAACAGTTACCTGTCAGACCGGAAGAGATCCTGACTATGCAGGACACCCTACCCACATGTGCGAGTTAATCAATACCTTAAAAGCACCTGTATTTATTGAAAGGGTTTCCCTTGCAAATCCATTGAAAATCAGACTTGCAAAATATGCAATCAAACAGGCACTGACCGTTCAGAAAGAAGGAAAAGGATATTCATTCGTTGAGATTTTATCCCCATGCCCTACCAACTTAAAACAGGACGTTAAACGTGCACAGGAATTTATTGAAAATCAGATGGAAAAGGAATTCCCTGTTAAAAACTTCAGAAATAACTTATACACAAAAGAACCTGTCGAAAGACCTGCAAGTGACTTTTCAACAGAATCATTAGACAAAATCTTTAATGTTAACCGTGAAGAAGGCGCAGGTTATGTTGATGATGAAATCGAACCTGTAAGCATCAAGGTTTCAGGATTCGGTGGTCAGGGAGTTTTAAGTGCAGGACTTACCATAGCTCAGGCAGCATGTGCTGAAGGAAAACATGTTTCATGGTATCCTAGCTACGGACCTGAACAGAGAGGAGGAAAATCCAACTGTTCTGTTGTAATTTCAAACGAAACAATCGGAACTCCTGTAGTTGACGACATTGACATTCTTATTGCTTTAAACAAACCTTCACTTGAACAGTTCTCACAGGACGTTAAGGAAGGCGGAACAATACTCTACGATGCACATATCGGAGAGTTTGAAACAGACAGAAACGTTAAAGTCATTGCTATGCCATGTGTAGATATTGCTGAAGAACATGGAAATGCAAGAACTGCAAACACCGCCCTTTTAGGTGCCTTAACCGAATTGGGAGATGTCCTAAAACGTGAATCCTACGAAAACGCTATCCGTGAAATGTTTGCTTCCAAACCTAAAGTCATTGATGTAAACATTGATGTTCTAAAAGCAGGAGCAGAATGGATTAAAAACAATTCTTAAGTGTGATTTAATGACATATAAAGAAAATAGTGAAAAATATATTGAAAATTACGGTTTAAGTATAGGAGATACCATTAAAATCAACAAAGAGGATATCACCTATACAGGCATTTTACTTGACAGACCTGAAGATGCAGATGACGGATATCTGGTTATCAAACTGTCAAGCGGATATAACATTGGTGTTGCAATTGATGACACCACCGCAGAACTTGTCGAAAAAGGAGATAAACCAAAAATAGGTTATGACTCAGAAGATATTCCAACAGATCCAGACAAGCAAAACATCTCAGTAATATCAACCGGTGGAACAGTATCTTCCGTTATTGACTACCGTACCGGAGCGGTACACCCTAAATTTACAGCTTCAGACCTGGTTAAGGCAAATCCGGAACTCTTGGATTATGCAAACTACAACGTTAAGGCTTTGTATAATATCTTAAGTGAAGACATGAAACCTGAATACTGGGTTAAGGCTGCTGAAGAAATAGCAAATGACATTTCTGAGGGTGCAGATGGTGTTGTTATAGCTCACGGTACAGATACAATGCACTACACTTCAGCCGCATTGAGTTTCATGCTTAAAACTCCTGTTCCAATTATCATTACAGGAGCACAGAGAAGTTCAGACAGACCTTCAAGTGATGCAAACATCAATTTAATCGATTCTGTTATTGCTGCAAAATCAGACATTGCAGAAGTCTGCGTATGTATGCACGGAAGCTTAAATGACAGATACACATACCTCCACAAAGGAACAAAAGTAAGAAAAATGCACACTTCAAGAAGAGACACCTTCAGAAGCATCAACGCTCAGCCAATAGCTAAAATCGAAAATAAAAAAGTCAGTATCCTTAATGATTATGACTATACCAAACGCGGAGCAAATGAACTGGATGTAAATACTTCCATTGAAGAGAAAGTAGGACTCATCAAGAGTTTCCCTGGAATTTCAAATGATTACATTGAATATCACATTGACAAAGGATATAAAGGTCTTGTCATTGAAGGAACAGGTCTCGGACATGTACCAAATGAACTGATTGATTCATTTAAAAGAGCTCAGGATGAAAACATTCCTGTCGTCATGACTTCACAGTGTCTTTACGGAAGAGTCAACATGAACGTTTACTCTACCGGACGTAACATTATTGATGCAGGAGTAATTTCAGGCCGTGACATGACCCCTGAGACAACCTATGTCAAATTATGCTGGGCATTAGGTCAAAGTGACAATTATGATGAAGTTAAAAAGATTATGCAGACAAATATTGCAGGTGAGTTTTCTGAAAAATCCTCAATCAGGGATTTCTTGAATTAAGGTGATAGCATGGATTATGATTATGAAAAATTAGGATTGAAAATGGGACTTGAAATTCACCAGCAGCTGAACAGTCAGCATAAGCTATTCTGTCCATGTAAAACTGAACTTGTTGATGATGATTTTGATGAACTCGTTCAAAGGAAATTAAGGCCAACCCAGTCAGAGCTTGGTGAAATCGACCGTGCGGCACTGCAGGAATCATTAAGAGGATTAAATTTCAAATATGAAAACTTTGAAAAACATACCTGTCTTGTTGAAAACGATGACGAACCGCCTCACAGCTTAAATGAAGAAGCTTTAGACATCTGTATAACTATCGCATGTCTTATGAACATGCACATTGTTGATGAATTCCATACAATGCGTAAACAGGTTATTGACGGAAGTAACACCGGAGGGTTCCAGAGAACAGGTATGGTTGCAACCGACGGTTATCTTGAAACCCCATACGGAAAAGTTATTATTGAAAGTTTAGGTCTTGAAGAAGATGCTGCAAGAAGAGTTGAAACCAAAGACGGATTTACTGAATTCAGACTTGACCGTTTAGGAATTCCTCTTGCTGAAATTACAACAGACCCTTCAATGCACCATCCAGACCAGGTTAGAGAAGTAGCTTACATGCTCGGACAGATTTTAAGAAGTACCAACGTTAAAAGAGGACTCGGTACAATCAGACAGGATTTAAACATTTCCATTGCAGAAGGTGCACGTGTGGAAATCAAAGGTGTTCAGGACTTAGATTTAATGTCTGAAATCGTCAACCGTGAAGTTCAAAGACAGCTGGAATTAATCGATATTAAAAAACAGCTCAAAGAAAGAAATGCTGAAGTTTTAGAAGAGATTCATGATTTGGATGAACTTTTCGAAGATACAGAATCCAAAATCCTAAAGTCTGCTGAAACAATTAAAGCAGTTGTACTGAAAGGATTTGACGGGCAAATCGGTCGTGAAGTACAGCCTGGAAGAAGATTTGGAACTGAAATTGCAAGTTATGCTAAAAAACGTGGAGTTTCAGGAATTTTCCACTCAGACGAACTGCCTGCATACGGAATCACCCAGGAAGAAGTTGACAAAGTAAATGACTTCTTAAACATTGGTGAGGAAGATGCATTCATCATTGTAGCTCACGACGAGGACATTGCAGTATCCGCTTTAGAAGAAGTCAAAAGAAGAGCTAACTTAGGTCTTGAAGGTGTTGTTGAAGAGACAAGAAAAGCACTTGATGACGGTAACACAGAATACATGAGACCACTTCCTACTGCAAACAGGATGTATCTGGAAACTGACATTCCACTCTTTAAGATTACCTCTGAGCGAATTGAACCGATAGCTAATAATTTACCTGAACTTCCTGACGTAAAACAGGCAAGAATCATTGAAGAGTACAAGTTAAGTGAAGACTTGGCAACTCAGCTTGTCAAAAGGCAGGAAGCAGACATGTTTGAAGCTATTTTAGCTGACGTTAAGGTAGATGCTACACCTGTCGCTTCACTTCTCGCATATGATCTCAGAGAAATCAAAAGGGAAGGCCACGACATTAACATATTAACCTTAGATCACTTCAAAGGCATTTTCACATTACTGGCTGAAGGCAAAATTGCAAAGGACAGCGTCCGTAAACTTGCCATTGAAACTATAAAAGCACCGGACACAGACATAGCTGAAATCGCTGAGAAAAGCAATCTTGTCATGATGAGCGAAGATGATGTTGCAAAAATCATTGCCGGAATTGTAGCAGACAATGAAGGAATGGTTAAGGAACGTCAGATGGGTGCAATGGGTCCTTTAATGGGAATGTGCATGAAACAGCTTAAAGGAAAAGCTGACGGCGGTATGGTTAACAAAATCGTACGTGAAGAAATTCAAAAATTAATATAAGGAAACTCAATGGAGTTTCCGTTAAACTCTTTTTTTAAAAATTAAATTATAAATAATCCACCATCACATCCATACTTACATTTCTTGAATGCAACGGAGAAGGCTTTGATTTATCTGATGGATATCCTATAGGAAGCAGGGCAACAGTAACCATATTTTCAGGCAAATCAAATAGCTCATCAAGCACTCTTTTGTCATATCCTCTAACCCAAACTGATCCGATTCCCAAATCATATGCTTCAAGCATCATCTGGGTTGTTGCAATTACCGCATCGTCAAGGCCGGCATCATGTCCGTCAACTGTCTTCCATGATACTTCCCTGTCATAACAAATCAGCAATACTATTGGAGCGTTAAAGCAGTATGGTGTAAATGACCTTATCTTTTCAAGCCCCTCCTTGCTTTTGATTACAAAAACACGCTGAGGCTGAAAATTGTTTCCGGTTGGTGCAACCTGTGCTGCCTTTAAAATCTTTTCGAGTTTTTCATCTTCAATAGGTTTTTCCGAATATTTTCTAACAGAATATCTTTCACAAGCCAATTCTAAAAAATCATTCATAAATTCACCTACACTTAATGTATAATATATTTTGCACTGGGTTAATTATAATTTTTGGGAAAATGAATTTTATAGAAAACTGCTAGCGCCCGGTGAAATGCCTTAAGATTTTAAACCTGCTCATCAGCTCAATAATTGCATAGGAAATTATTAAAACCAGTATTATGGAAAGTCCTATGTTAAGCAATGCAAAGCCGTTGAAATTGATTATTCCATATTTTTCAAGCAAATTTATAACTAAAATGTTTACCAAATAAATTCCATAACTTGAAATGCTGATTTTAACAATCAAATCGGTTATTATTCTGTCCAGCTTATTGAAATCGGAGTTGAATACAATTATAAATAAACCTATTCCCTGCAGGCATGCTCCAGGAGTGATGTCGCCCAGTTGTATGAAAAACAGTGACTGGTCAGCCAACATATATGAAAGACCCACAGTTCCTAAAATTGTAATTAAAGTTCCTGAAATGAATAGGATAACTCCTAATTTTCTATCATGAAGCAGCCTGTTTTTCTTGATGGTCAAATAGTATCCCAATACAAAATAGCCAATTGCACCTGTGAAATACCTGAGGTAATCCAAAAGAATTGAATCCATGTCAAAGAATTGGAAGATGCTTATCAATATCCAAATTAAAATCAGGTATTCAATCTCCTTAATTGGAGCATTCTGAATCCATCTGCTCAATATTGGAGAAAATATATACAATCCAAGTATCATGTACACATACCAGAACTGAATGGAGATATTGGTCGGATTTAAAAATCCCATGAAAATGTATTCTATCAGGTCAAAGAGATTCCAGGAGTCTCCCAGCTCCCCGATTACGAATACTTTAATCAATGAATAGACAATCAGCCAAAAAATAAACGGGAGCAGAATCCTTTTAATTCTAAAGGGAATAACATATATGGATTGCTGTTTTCGCAAAAGCAGATATCCAGAAGCCATGACAAATAGAATTATGGCAAATCGGAACAATGATCCCACAAAAACGCCCTGAAACCAGTTTAGGGAAAATAAGATATCCTCGCTAAGCAATGATGATGAGACATGTATTCCAATTACTCCTATTATAGCTAAAAATTTTAGGCAATCCACCCAAAGCAATCTGTTCTCCTGCATGACACAAACTCCAAAATATTCACAAATTATATATCTGGAACTAATCCTATTAATAGGTTGGGTATAAAAAGATGTTAAAATTTCCAAATCAGCATTCAGTATTTTTTCTTCAAATTATTTTTACATTCAATTTTAAGGATAAAAATTTAAATAAAAGTAAAGTAAATATAACAACGGTGAAATTATGGAAAAACTAGATGACATTATCGTTTCAAGAGCCATAATCGAAGAATTTATGAATGACTTTCTGGACTACACAGACATTGATGTAGCTATCGGAGGAGGAGGCCCATCCGGAATAACTGCAGGATATTATCTTGCAAAAGCAGGATATAAAGTGGCACTCTTTGAAAGAAAACTCTCCATAGGAGGAGGCATGTGGGGAGGAGGAATGATGTTCAACAAAGTCGTTGTTCAGGAAGAAGGAAGAAGAATTCTTGATGAATTTGGAATTAACTACAAAAAATATCAGGACAACTACTATGTCGTAGACTCCATAGAGTGCACCTCAACACTTACATCTAAAGCTACTCAAGCGGGTCTTAAAGTGTTTAATCTCATGTCAATTGAGGATTTAATGGTACGTGAAAATGGAATAAACGGAGTAGTGCTCAACTGGAGTTCAGTTGAAATGAGTGGTCTACATATAGATCCACTTACTGTGCGATCTAAAGCAGTTATTGATGCTACAGGACACCCATTAGAAATTATCAAAATTGTTCAGGACAAAATGGAAGCTCCACTGAACACCAAAACCGGTAAAATCATGGGTGAAAAATCCATGTGGGCAGACCGTGCTGAAGGAAAAATTCTGGACAATGTCAATGAAGTCTATCCAGGATTATATGTAACTGGAATGGCTGCAAATGCAGTTCACGGATCACAGCGTATGGGACCAATATTTGGCGGAATGCTGCTTTCAGGAGAATATGTAGCTAAAAAAGTAGCTGAAGATTTGGAAAACAGAAAATAAAACTCTCAATTTGAGAGTTTTTTCAACTCTTTTTAATAAATTTTTAGGCATGCCTAAAAAAATAGTAACCTTTATATACTACCTCCAACAACATTATAATTAAGGATGTGAATTTAGGTATACCTAAATGAGCATCTTATTATTAGTCAAAACATACACTCTCCAAATTAGAATCGTGTTGAATTAGATTTTTCACAATTTACTAATTTGATACAAGTCGATGGAAAATTAAAAATCTGCCAAAAAAAAATAATTTTCCTCAAAACTTCATGGTGTTTAATTCGTCGGTTAAACACCAATTATCTCTCTTTTTCTGACACTTTTCAAAATAAATATTATTTTTATCATGCCAACATTGACAATGACAAAGGCATTAACCAAATATTAACATACAATATCAATCAGTATACATGCACTTATCAAAATACTCTAAAAATTGTTACTAGTTCATGAATTGATAGATAGGCAAGAGAAATAGTGAAAGAAGCGTTACATTTAATTCAAGTCGAATGTGAAAATTGTGTTTTAAGATATACTTGTTTAAAAAAAAAAGAATAATTGCAGATGCCACTGCACCTACAAAAAATTAAAAAACGCTGAATTCTTATCAGTCTAAACTATAGCCAGTGATCTGCTTTTAAGTACTTTTCCATGAGAATATACTTTGATTGCAGGTATCTTGCTTGATTTTGACAAAGAAATTTTAGCATTTACCGGATAATATTTAGTTTTATAAGCTGTTTTATAACTTACTTTAACCCATTTGGTAACTGCAGTTGTATAAGCACTTAATCCGATACCATATTTGTTTTGAGGGTTTTTCTTGGTGTAAGTATACTCTGATACTTTAGACCATCCATTAGCTCTCATATTTTTACTCACAGTATAATAATCATAATAGATTGTTTTTGACGCCTTAGTTGTTTTGTATTTTTTAACAGTCTTTAGATAAGAGTATTTAAACGGATGATTATATTTTGTCACTATTTTAATTGATTTTGCACCACCTTTCTTAAATGCTTTTACCAAAGATTTGTATTGGCTGCTTGAAAGCTTTACAACATATTTTCCAATTTTAATGGAATGGTTTTTTTTTAAAAATACAACATTACTGGCTTTTGTTTTAACATTGAATTTTGAGCTGCTGGCCTTGTAGTTTTTATTTCCAGAAAACTTAACAGTAGATTTGTATGTTTTCGATTTTAACGGCAATATTACATTTTTTACAACAGCATAACCGTTTTTGACTTTAGCAGAGTATGTTTTTCCATTTATTTTAAATTTAACTGTTCCTGCAATATTTTTTCTTGAGTTTGAACTGTCATAAACATATGCTTTTAAAGTGACTCTAGAACCAATCTTTGCTGAAATAGTACTTGATTTAACATGGGTTGAATCTTTTTTAATGACTAGCTTTGCTGTATCCATAACAACATTGTCATCATAGTTTACAGCCTTTACAGTATATGTTCCTGCAGCCAGCTGATTTTTGGAAATAGTGTGGGTGATTTGGTAACCGTCACTGGTACTGTAATAATTTTTCTCGATTTTAAGATGATTGTTTGAATCGTAAACCCTCAAATAGAAATCATACTTATTTGTATATCCTGTTGCAGGATCTATTTCAATATTTATTGAAGCACTTGAACCATATTTGACTGATGCATCACGTACAGTAACAGAGTAGTCATAAGATGATGGTGAATTACCCAATACATCTTCACTTTCCTCTGCAGTTATTGTATTTTCCCCAATTTCTGAAGTTAAAATAACTGAATCATCAACTTCCCTTATTTCCTCTCCAACAATATCTCCTGTAGAATTATCGGCTGCACTCACTGCTGAAACAGCCAAGAGACTTACAAAAAATATTGCTATCAACATTATTTTTTTATATTTCAAAACTTTTTCCTCCCAAAACATTATATATAATCAATTTATGTACAACTTACATAATAATACTTTCTATCATGAACAAATCTAATACAATAGTTTTGAATTCCTGTTTTTCCATCACTGATTAAATAAAAAAACCAGAATATTAAAAATCAGAAAATGGTGGACTGTGACTGTTAAATACATCATTCCAATTGTTTTGATTGTAATCTGGATTGGAGGTCTTTATGAACTTATCACCTCTGCAACAACTGAACATTTAATCATAATCCTTTCTCTGACCATATTGTCTCTGATTGCATCATTAATTTTCACCAAATTGTCTGCAAGAACAGACAGCTGGCTGAATGCGGATGAAAGGATAATCGAGTAAGTTGGCTGGTGATTTCTAAATATCACACACTAAAAAAAAAAGAATAATTGAGATGCTTTTGCATCTCCAAAATTAAAATTTAACTTCAACTTTCTGGATTTCAACACCACTGCTTACAGGATATCGGTGATATCCTTCATAACCATCTTCACCGTTACCCCATTCACTCCATTTCCACTCGCCATCCATGTAGAAATAGGCTCTGGTCATATAAGAATCCTTGTTAACAGCTTGGCCGTTTTTATATAAATGAACCTCAAATCCTCCAACAGATCCACCCATCCATTTACTTGCTTCAGCCCTGTACTCACCGGAAGTTCCAGTATAAGTACTATCAAATCCAGGCAGTTCCACTGTTATAGTATCCGGCGAACTTGAAGATTCACTGACAGTTTCATTTTCTGTCTGGTTGACTTCGGCATTAGTCTGCTTATGAGAATTCTGCTGCAGGAACAATATTCCCATACCCAGCGCAAGAATAACAATTACCAAAAGCAGGATTGCGATAATATGTTTGTTTTCCATTTAAATAACCTCAGATTATATTATCTGTGAAGCATCATATACTTATTTCGTTAATATGTAAAAAAAGAAAAAAATAGCATTAAAGCTATGAAAAACCAACCAAAATTATAATGAACATTACTGCATCAGTCAGCAGGTGAGATATGTACGGCACGAACAGGTTTTTGGTTTTCAGATACCCATACATTTCAAACAGTGACCCTAATCCCTGCAAAAGAAGAACAGAAACAATTGTGTTTGTCGGAGGAGCATAATGAAGCAGTCCGAATCCAAGCAAGACAATAGCTGTAGAAACTGCAACTGAAATTTTAAGGTTATCAGTGAACTTATATACCAGCCTCATAAAAAACATCAGAGGAATGAACTTTAAAAGCTCCTCGGCCATCATTGAAAATAAAAGTCCTACCGTACTTTGAATTGTGACGCCAACCTCTTCGGCACTGGATGCTTCCACACCGCCAAGACCCACCATATCCAGGACAGAGCCGAGACATAGTGCATAAATCATATATCCCGCAAACATCAATATTGCCAGAATGATTTCGTTTTTGGTAGGTTTTCTAAACATCAACGAATAATCCCATTTTGAGAAATACAGCAATGGAACGAGCATTATCAGACAAAACAGAACGCTTGCGATAATTTCAGATTCAAAGCCAACAAGGGCATATACCAGCAATGCAACCGGTACGCTTAAAATCAGTAACAGCCATCCTCCACTAGAAATTCTAGGATTATGCCTGTAGAAAGGAAAGTCTCTTGATTCATCAAATTCTAAAAATTTCATCTTACCACCAATTATTAGATTAACTTGACATTTATACTATATTTAGACAATATACTATAATACCATTTGCAAAAAAAAAGAGTTGTGTAGATGATTGCTCATCTACTTGAGTGTAATTTTAACTTTTTTAGCTACTTTATTATAATAGCTGTTTCCTTTATAGGTAACTGTAGCAGTGAATTTGCCTTTTTTGGCCAGTTTGGTAATCTTGAATGTCGCTTTACCTTTGGAATTGGTTTTTGCAGCATAAGTCTTACCGTTGAGCTTTAAGTAAATCTTGGTATTTTTCATCACTTTATTTTTGTTTGTTTTTGAACCTCTCCGGCTTGTAGAAACAGGAGATTCTTAGGCCATACCTATTGTTTCGTCAAAGCATTTCCATTCATATTTATTTATGAATTTTCCTTGACCAATAGGTATGAAATCTACTAAGCAT
>NZ_OMWA01000023.1 GCF_900314615.1 uncultured Methanobrevibacter sp.
TTTAAAAAGAACTGGTATGACTGGTGAGGTAATGCAAATTAAATGCAGAATCCTCGATGGTAGAGATAAAGGAAGAATTTTAACAAGAAACATTATGGGACCTGTAAGAGAAGGCGACATCTTAATGTTACTTGATACAATTAGAGAAGCTAAGGAAATTAAGACTCCATAAGAAGGTGTAAATACATGAGAACTTGTTCATTCTGTAATAAAGAAATTGAAGAAGGTACAGGAAAAATGTACGTCAAAAAAGATGGATCAATATATTTCTTTTGCAGCAGTAAATGTGAAAAAAATATGATTAAACTCGGAAGAGTTCCAAGAAAAGTTAAATGGGTTAAAGAATGATTCAAAAAAGTTTTGTAATGATGAAACCAGACGCTGTTCAAAGACGTCTTATGGGTAAAATATTATCTCGTTTTGAAGAAAAAGGTCTTCAAATCGTTGCTTGTAAATTAATTCAAATTGATGAAGATTTAGCAAAAACTCATTATGGAGAACATGCTGAAAAACCATTTTTCCCAAGTTTAGTAGAATATATCACTTCATCCCCATCATTAGCTATGGTAATTGAAGGTGAAGAAGCTATTACTACTATTAGGAAATTAGTTGGTGCAACTAATCCTTTAGAAGCAGATCTTGGAACTATCAGAGGAGACTTTGGTATGGATACCGGTAGAAACATTATTCATGCTTCAGATGCTCCTGAATCTGCAGAAAGAGAAATTGCTCTTTTCTTTAATGAAGATGAAATTTGCGATTACAAAATCGTTGACAATGATTTAATTTACGAATAAATTTAAATTATAAACATTTATTATACTGAAAAGATACTATGAAAATCAGATCCCCAATTGTATCCGTTTTAGGTCATGTAGACCATGGTAAGACTACCTTATTAGATTATATCAGAGGAAGTACAATCGCTGATAGAGAGGCTGGCGGTATTACTCAACATATTGGTGCTACAGAAATCCCAAACGATACTATTGAAGAAATCTGTGGAGATTTTATCTCAAGATTAACTATCAAGGATTTAATTCCCGGATTATTCTTTATCGATACTCCTGGTCACGCAGCATTCACAAGTTTAAGAAAACGTGGTGGTGCTTTAGCTGATTTGGCAGTATTGATTCTTGATATTAATGACGGATTTAAACCGCAAACCTTTGAAGCATTAAATATTCTTAAGATGTATAAAACTCCGTTCATTGTTGTTGCAAACAAAATCGATATGATTTTTGGTTGGGAATCACATGAAGGCGCTTCCTTTAGAGAATCTTTCTCAAAACAGGCTCAGAGTGTTCAAACAGAACTGGATACTAAAGTCTATGAGATTGTAGGTACCCTCCACAAGGAAGGCTTCCAGTCTGAAAGATTTGACAGGGTAAGCAATTTTGCTTCACAAATCACAATTATTCCGGTCAGTGCAAGAACAGGAGAAGGAATTATAGAAGTTTTAGCAATGCTTTTAGGTCTTGCTCAGGAATATTTAACAGAACAGCTTGAAATCAATGAAGATGCACCTGCAAAAGGTACAGTTCTCGAAATCAAGGAAGAAGTTGGTTTAGGTCTCACTATTGATAGTATCATTTATGATGGTGTTTTGCGAACTAATGATGAAATAGCTTTAATGACTTCTTCAAATGAAGTTTTAACAACTAAAATCAGATCTATTTTAAGGCCTCTTCCTTTAGAAGAGATGAGGGATTCCAAAAAGAAATTCCAGAAATTTGATGAAGTGGTTGCAGCTGCAGGTATTAAGATAGCAGCTCCTAATCTAGATAATGTTGTTTCAGGTTCTCCTCTTAGAGTATTAAGCGATGAGGAAAACGTTGAAGAAGAAATCTTAAAAGAGATTGAAGATATTACCATCAGTACAGAGGATGAAGGTATTTTAGTTAAAGCAGATACATTAGGTTCTCTTGAAGCTATTGTTAAACTGTTAAGGGAATTGAAAATACCTATTCGTGAAGCAAACATAGGTGATGTTAATCGCAGAGATATAATTAATTCATC
The DNA here is from genome assembly GCF_900314615.1 of uncultured Methanobrevibacter sp. Classification (NCBI taxonomy): domain Archaea; kingdom Methanobacteriati; phylum Methanobacteriota; class Methanobacteria; order Methanobacteriales; family Methanobacteriaceae; genus Methanobrevibacter; species uncultured Methanobrevibacter sp. Next base: position 2,020 of record NZ_OMWA01000023.1, read on the forward strand.
AATTGCTTTAAATGAAGATGATGCACACGGTGCAATCATTGCGTTTAATGTAGATGTTCATCCTAACTCTTTAGAAGATCTTAATAATTCTGATGTTAAACTTTTCAAAGGTGATGTAATCTATCAGATTATTGAAGAATATGAAGCTTGGATTGATGAAATAGAACAAGCTAAGAAGAAGGCATTTTACGATGCAATCGTTAAGCCTGCTAAATTCATGGCTTTACCAAAACTTGTTTTCCGTCAAAGTAAACCTGCTATTGTAGGTATCGAATCATTAAGTGGTACAATTAAGCAAGGTCAAACTTTAATCAATAAAAACGGTGAATATGTTGGTGTAATAGCAAGTATGGAAGATAAAGGTGAAACATTGCCTGATATTCCAAGAGGCCAAAGGGTGGCTATGGCTATTAAAGATGCCGTTGTTGGAAAACATTTCGATGAAGGGGATGAATTATATATTGATGTTCCTGAAAAACATTATAAATTCATTGAAAGGGAATTTAAAGATAAATTAACTGAAGATGAATTTGAAACTTTATATGAATTTGTTGAAATTAAACGTAAACAAGATCCAGATTGGGGTAAATTTGGTCTTTTTGAATAATAAATAAGGGTTAAAAAAATTAAGGAGGAAAACCATGGCATTCAAAGTAGTTGTGTCTGAAAAAGCTGATTCTTATCAAGTTGAAATCGATGAAACTAAAGCTTTAAATGGTTTAGTCATCGGAGATGAATTTGATGGTGGAATTGTTGGTTTAGACGGTTACACTTTAAAAATTACTGGTGGTAGTGACAAAAACGGTTTTACCATGAAAAAAGATGTTTCTGGTACTAGAAGAATTAAAAGTTTATTAACTGGTGGTATCGGTTATCATCCTAAAGCAGATGGTGTTAAAAGAAGAAAAACCGTTAGAGGAAACACTATTGCTGAAGATATTGTACAAATCAACACTGTAGTTACTAAAGCTGGAAGCAAATCAATAGCTGATATTCTTGGTGCTGGTGAAGAAGAGGAAGAATAGTTTTACTATTTTTCTTATTTTACTTTTAAGTTGAATTAAAAATTAATAAAAAGGTGGTTATCTGTGAATGTTCAGTCAGATGTTAACATAGGTTTGGTTGGTCATGTAGACCATGGTAAGACTACTCTTACTAAAGCATTATCTGGAATTTGGACTGATACCCACAGTGAAGAAACTAAAAGAGGTATTTCAATTCGTTTAGGTTACGCAGACATTGAATTCAGAAAATGTCCTGAATGCGGAGAACCTGAATGTTACACTACTTCTGAAAAATGTGAAATCTGTGGAAGCGAAACCGAATTAATCAGAAAAGTATCTTTTGTTGATGCTCCAGGTCACGAAACTCTTATGGCAACTATGTTATCTGGTGCTGCAATTATGGATGGTGCAGTGTTGGTAATTGCTGCAAATGAGTCTTGTCCACAACCACAAACTAAAGAACATCTTATGGCACTTGATGTAATCGGTGTAAAGGATGTTATTGTAGTTCAAAATAAAATTGATATTGTTTCAAAAGAAAGAGCTATTGAAAGTTATAATGAAATTAAGGAATTTGTTAAAGGTACTTGTGCTGAAGATGCTTTAATAATACCTGTATCTGCTCAACAAGGTGCAAATGTAGATATTTTAATAGAAGCAATGCTTAAACAAATTCAACCTCCAGAAAGAAATGTTGATGATACTGCATTAATGCATGTTGCAAGATCATTTGATATTAACAAACCTGGTTCAGGTGCTGATAAGATTAAAGGAGGAGTTATTGGAGGAACCTTAGTTCAGGGTAAATTCAAACTTGGAGATACCATTGAAATAAGGCCTGGCCCTACTAACAACGGCGAAAGACTCACTTTAAAATCAGAAATTATCGGTCTTGAAGCTAATGGAGAACAAGTTGAAGAAATTGGTCCTGGTGGACTTGTAGGTATTGCAACTAAATTAGATCCGTCTTTAACTAAATCAGATTCATTATCTGGAACTGTTGCTGGTGAAGAAGGTACTTTACCTGATGTTTTAGACAGTTTCACTATGGAAGCTAATTTACTTGACCGTGTTGTAGGTACTAAAGAAGAACGTGATGTTGCTCCGATTAAAATTAAAGAACCTTTAATGATTAACTGCGGTACAACAACTACCATTGGTGTAGTTACTTCAACCAAGAAAAATGTTGTTGATGTTGCTCTTAAATTGCCGGTTTGTGCAAGCGCCGGTGATAGGGTTGCTTTAAGCCGTAGAGTTGGAGCTCGTTGGAGATTAATAGGTTACGGTATTATTAAATAGAGGGCAAATAATGAACTCTAAAGAAGTTGTAATAGATACCAATTTTTTTATGGTTCCTTTTCAGTTCAATGTGGATATTATCACTGAACTTGAAAATTTATTACCTTCTTATAAATTAACTACTCCAAGCTTTGTTATCAATGAATTGAAGGGTTTGAAAAATAACAATAAAGGAAAAACAAGGTTAAATGCGAATTTAGCCCTAAAATTAGCTAATTCTTCAAAAGTTGAAATAAAGGATATTTCATTACTGGAAAATGAAACTGTGGATGATGCGTTACTTAGAGTTTCAGAAGTTTTAGCTACAAATGATATTGAATTAAAAAATCGTGCAAAAGATAAAGGAATAACTGTTGCATATTTAAGGCAAAAAAAATATATTGCTGTTGAAGGCAAAATATAATATTAATTAACTTATCAATAAAATGAGGGATTATTTTGTATTATAAAACAAAAATTGAGGATACTGTAAGAATTCCACCTTATGAATTCGATAATCCTCTTGAAGAAGTTGCTATCAAGACTTTAAATAAAACCTATGAAGGACGTTTAGATAAAAAACTTGGTTTACTCATCTGTGTTAATGGTATTGACGACATCAGTGAAGGTAGACTCATTATGGGTGATGGAGCTTCATATCATAATGTTGTTTTTGAGGCTATATTCTTCAAACCGGAACAACATGAAATTTTCGATGGTGAAGTAATTGATATTGTCGATTATGGTGCTTTTGTAAGAATCGGACCTATGGACGGTCTTATACATGTTTCTCAAGTAACTGATGATTATATTAATTATGATGCTAAAAGAGGCGCATTACTTGCAAAAGAATCTAATAAAACATTAGATGTTGGCGACTTAGTCAGAGCTAGAGCAGTTAGTGTATCTATTAAAGATGAATCTACTAATAATATTGAAAATAACAGGAATTCCAAAATTCCACTCACTATGAGACAAACCAATTTAGGTAGATTCGAATGGATTCAAGAAGCAAAAGAAAAAAGCAGGAGAGCTAAACAATGAAAGCATGTACTGTTTGTAAAATGATTACATCAAAAGATCATTGTCCAAGTTGCGGAAATCCTACTTCTGATAACTGGAGCGGTCTTTTAATTATAACTGACCCTGAAGAATCTGAATTAGCTCGCGAATTAAATATAACTATTCCTGGAGAATACTGTTTAAGAGTAAGATAGAGGGTTTTTCGTGTTAAGATTAGATGCAGAATTAAATAAAGATATAATAATTGAGCTTAAAAAACCATTAGGTAAATTATATCCTGACTTTGAAGATGCTATTGATGAGATTAAATCTTCCGAGTTTTTAATTTCTGTTGGTGATGCAACTTTTGAAAATCTTACAAAAAATGAAATATACCCGAATATTGGTATAATTGATAATCTTATTCAAAGAAAAAATCATACTCATGAAATTATACGTGCAAATCACATTTTAAAAGCTGACAATCCGGCAGGATATATAACTGATGATCTATGGGAAACCATAGGCCAGGCTCTTGAATTATCTGACAATGGCGAATGTTATGTAATTGAAGTAGCGGGGGAAGAAGATCTTGCAGTTCTTCCTTGCATCATCATGGCAAATCCTGAAACTGTTATCTTGTACGGTCAACCGAATGAAGGATTAGTGCTTTTAAAAGCTGGTGATTTAGTAAATAAAGCTCAAAAGCTTATTAACGGATTTATTGAAGAATAAATTGAATAGAGGTTTAATCATGGAAATCGAATTTATTGAAGAAAAAGAAAATAAATTATTTAACAGAAAAGAAATTAAATTTTATGTTGATTATGAAGGAGAAGCAACTCCTAAAGCTTTAGATATTAAATCTAAATTAGTTGCTTTATTAAATACTAAAAAAGAATTACTCGTAGTCGACAACGTACAACCACACTACGGTGAACCTAAAGCATTAGGTTATGCTAAAGTCTATGAAACAGTCGATGATTTAAAATACATCGAAACTGAACATGTTATAGCTAAAAACGCAGAACCTGAAGAAGAACCTGCTGAAGAAGAAGCAGATGAAGAATAGGTGATTTTAATGGTAAGAAAATCTGATTTATATGAAGTAGATGGCGACAAAATTGTTAGAAAAAATCAAATTTGTCCTCGTTGTGGTGAAGGTGTATTCATGGCTGACCATGGTGACAGAGTTGCTTGTGGTAAATGTGGATACACTGAAATGAAAAAATAAGATTGTTTAAATCTTTTTTCTTTTTTTTATTATTTTTAATTTTTAACTGATTTTTTTAGAAGGGATTTTTTTGGATAATATTAGAAATGGTCGTTTTAAAACTGGAATGACTGATGAAGCAGCCGAGTATACTTCATCACTTGAAGCAGACATGCTTCTTTTTGAAGCTGACATCAAAACTAATTTTGCACATACTTCAATGTTAAAGCATGAAGGAATTATCGATGAAGAAATTGCTGATAATATTTTATGTGCTCTCGATAATCTAAAAGAAGAAGGTTATGAAGCTTTAGTATTCGATCCTTCAGTTGAAGATGTGCATATGGCAATAGAAAATTATGTAACTTCTAAAATTGGTCCTCAGGCCGGTTTTATGCACACTGCCAAATCTAGAAATGATCAGGTTGCATGTGATGTCAGACTGGTTCTTCGTGGAATGATTGAAGAGATGCAGATTGGTATTCTGGAATTTATTGAAGGCTTAGTTGAAATGGCCGGAGAACATCTGGAAGATATTTTCATTGGTTTTACTCACCTGCAGCATGCTCAGCCAATTACAATTGCTCATCATTTAATGGCTCATGTTCAGGCACTTAAAAGGGATTATGAACGTTTGGAAGACACTTATAAACGTGTTAACATAAATCCGTTAGGTTCTGCTGCTATGGCTACCACCAGTTTTCCAATAAACAGACAGTTGACTACTGATTTGCTTGGATTTGATTCATATATGGAAAATTCAATGGATGGGGTCTCTGCACGTGACTTTATTACAGAAACAGTCTTTGATTTAGTGTCTTTATCATCAACTCTTGCAAAAATATGTGAAGAGCTGGTTTTATGGAGTACTTATGAATTCGGTGTTATTGATATGGCTGATGAATATTCATCAACTTCTTCTATTATGCCTCAAAAGAAAAATCCTGATGTAGCAGAACTTGCAAGAGGAAAAACAAGCATTGCTACAGGTGAGCTCATTACTATTTTAACAATACTTAAGGCAATTCCATACACATATAATAGGGATTTGCAGGAAATTACTCCTCATTTATGGAATGCCGTTAAAGTAACAAGAGAAACTTTATCAATTGTAACTAAAATGCTGCTTTCAGTTGAATTTAAAGTTGACAGATGCGCTGAACTTGCAGGCAAAAACTTTGCAACAGCAACTGATCTTGCAGATATCATGGTTCGTGAAAAACAGATTCCATTCAGAACCGCTCATAAAATTGTTGGAAGAATTGTTAATGAAGCTACTTCCAATGATATGGCAGAAGAGGATATCACTTCCAAATTCATTGATGATATAGCTGTTGAATTAGGTTTTGATGAATTGAATCTTGCTGATGAACTGATTCAAAAAGCTTTAAATCCTGCTGAAAATGTAAGAATCAGAGCTGTTCCTGGAGGACCTGCTCCGGAAATGGTTGAAATTGCACGCAGCAAAATTAAAGTATTCTTAAATGAAGAATTTGAGAAAAAAGGAATTTAACTAATTTTCCTTTTTATTTTTTTGTGATTTTATGAATTTAAAAAATATTTTTGTTATTTTAACTATTTTGATTTTAATTTTCAGTGCTTCAGCTGTTTTTGCTGAAAGTTTCAGTTTAAAAAACACTACTTTTGAAGTTCCTCAGGGTTATTCCATTAACAAAACTGGCGATCTTTCTGTAAGACTTGTTAACAATAATAATACCGAGTCCACTATTTTTGTTAGCGTAACTAACTTCACAGATACCAATGCTTCAATTTCAAGCAGGCAGGTTTCAGGTTTTAAGTTTTTAGCTGAAGAAAATTTCCTTACAGATAATAATGTCTCTGTAAATCAGCAGAATTACATGAAAAATGAAACTTATTATTCCTATTATTCATTTGAGGTAAATGGCACAGGTTATCAGATAGGTTATATTTTCCCTGTTCATGGTGATTCCGTTCAGGGTGATGGAAATCCGGTCATGAAAATAATTGAATCAATTTAGTTTAGGTATGCCTAAACTTTATATACTCTAACGAACAAAATATTATTGTGGATATGATCTTCGGATTATTGAAGCAAGATTTTAAAAATAGTGATGTTTTTAGGATACTTGTTAATAGTTCCTCAATGAATTCAATAAGTAAGCTCAGCTCCTATTAATATCACTATTTTAATTTTATCTTCTTTTTTTAGAGCTAGCTTTATTTAAAAATAAGTTAATAATTTCTATTTTGTTTTATAAAAGCTCCAGATTAAATCCAATGCTTCTCCTGGCTCCAGGGCTCCTGAACGTGTTTCTCTTAAAATTCTTTGTATTGAAAATTTTTTCATATGTGGAAATTTCCTGTGAACTTCATAAAGCAGCGGACAGCCGAATCCTTTGAATGTCTTTAAATCATAGTTTTTGATTAAGGATTTTATCTCTTGCTTGCCAACACTTAAACTTGCGGGAAGGTTCAGTCGATATAATGAATCATCCTGAAGATTGATGCATTGACTGCCTGTTGCAAGCATATCTCCGAAGATAATTATAGGAATTTCTTTATCTTTCGCATATCTCTTGACCAGTTCACCTGTGTTTTTGGAACATCTTCCGCAGGGATGGAGTTTTCCTGTAAAGGATTCCTGGATAACGTCTGAATAGTCGGATGAGATATATTCATGCTCAACATCCAGTGAATCGATTAATGTTTGAATATTTTTTTTAAACTGGTTGGGCAGTATTATGGTTCCCGGATCAACGGTAACCGCAACAGGATTGAAACCCAGTTTTTTAGCTAAAATAAGTGAAAAACTGCTGTCAACACCTCCTGAAAGTGCAACAACAGCTTCAGTATCTGGAGATTCATCAAAGATGTTTTCATTAAAGTAATTTTCAAAGTTAAAACTGTAGATATTTTCCAGTTTATTGTCTATAACTTTCCTGAGGTTTTCAAGGCCTGTCAAATTCAAATCAAGATTGTCTATTGTCTTTCCGGAGAGTTTAAGTTTGTAGTTTTTGTTTAAAAAGTCCCCGTAAGATTCGACATGTATACTTTCAAGACCTAACTTTTCTCTGAGTTTGCCAACTACCCAGCCACCTTTACCTATAATGGCTGACTTGTCAGGTCTGTCTTCAGTTATAATCCATAATTCATTGTTTTTAAAGTAAATCTCTTCAATGAAAATGTTTACTTTGTCATGACCGATATCCTCACGGATTCTGTTTACTTCATCTAAAATGAATTCCTTTGTATACATTATAATTAATTATGATACAACTACCTTAAATAATAAACTTTTTAGAAGCTTAACTTCCTCTTTAGTCATATTTGATGTAACTTTTATTTCCCAGTCGTTTATTATTTTAATAAGTTCATCAGTCTTTTCAACACCCTTGTCTGTAAGCTCAACTATCTTCTGGCGTCTGTTGTCAGGATTTTCATGTCTTGTTATATATCCTAAATCTTCAAACTTTCTTAAAAGTTTAGCGGTATAACCTTCGCTGACCTTGAATAATTCCACCAGTTCCTTCTGGGTTGTTTTTTCGCTGAAACGGACTCTTATTAAAAAAGGGATTTCTGCACGGGTTATTTCTGTTTCATCTAATATTTCCTTAATATATCTGCCGTAATTTGCAATCATTTCTTCCACGTAGTGGTAAATGAAGATGTTTTCTGTATTTTCCTTTTGAAATTGCTCGGGTAATGTCATTTTTATCCCTCAATAGTGTATCTGTTTGTTCTAATAAATATTAATATCAAATCGATTATCATAACTGCTATTGCTGCAAGCATCACATACTGAACGCCCATTCCTGCAACAACTGCTCCGGCTATTGTTGTTCCTAAAGTGACCCCTACATTTCCCATACTTAAAAATATTCCGTTTGCAAATTCCGGTGCGTCCGGTGCTGCTGATACCATCCAGTACTGGGCAATGTCGTTTCCGATACCCGCAAGCAGTCCCCAGAATATCATAAGTATTATTATAGGTATTTTAACTCCGCTTAACATAAACACTCCAACCATCAATATTGAAAATATTATAGGGAATGTCAGTACTGTAGTTTTAGTTTTTGAATTGAGCAGTTTGGCTCCAAGCCAGTTTCCGACTATTGAAGCAACTCCGTAAATGAATAATACCAAACTTAATTCAGTTCCGATTATATTTGTCAGGCTGTTTAAAAACTCTGAAATGTATGAGTATGCAGTATACATTCCCCCATTCAGGAATATGACTCCTAAAACGGATATGATAAATACTCCTGTTGTTGCCACTTTAACCTGATTTCCGTAAGACTGCTCTTTTCCTGGAAGTGCCGGGAAGAAAATTACAGTAGCTATAAGTGCAATGAATGTCACAAGAGCGAACCAGAGCATTGAAAACTGATATCCGAAGTTTGTTGCAACAAATGTGGTAATAGGAACACCAACAATCATCCCTGCAGACACTCCCATTATGACTTTGCTTACTGCATCCTGAGCTTTTTCAGGCTCTACTATTTCTGCCGCTACGGTCAGGGCAAGACCGCAGTAGATCGGATGGAAGATTGCAGGAATTATTCTGCATATTAACGCAATGTTAAAGTCGGATACAAATGCTCCGACTGTTGAAAATACTGTAAACACGGCCAAAACCAGTATGAAACTTTTTTTGCGGTCAAACTTTGAAAAGACCAGGGGCATGAATATTCCGCAGACTGCTATTGTCAGTGCAAAGAGACTTACAAAGAGCCCTGCCTGTGTGATGTCTACGCTGAAATACTCTGCAATCTGAGGCAGTATTCCCACCACTCCCATTTCGGTACTTAAAACTCCAAAAGTACCTAACATCATAATGTATATTATTAAATTTTCATTTTTCATTTATAATCTCCAATACTTTCACTAGATAACTCTTTCATTAGGAAAGATTTATATACTATAATTTATAATTTACTATTATATAAAAGTTTAGGTGAAATCATGGAATATGTAAAATTATCAAACGGTGTTGAAATCCCTCAACTAGGATTCGGTGTATTTCAAGTACCTCCTCAGGAAACAAAAGAAATAGTCAAAAAAGCAATTGAAGCAGGATACAGACACTTTGATACCGCACAGGCATACTCAATGAAGAAGGTGTAGGTGAAGCAATTGCTGAAAGCGGAATTGACCGTGGCGAATTTTTCATAACCACAAAAGTATGGCATTCCCATCACGGATATGAAAAAACAAAAGAAGCATGTGAAGAATCCCTAAAAAAACTTCAGACTGACTACATTGATCTGTATCTGATTCATCAAAACATTGGTGATGTATTCGGAACATGGAGAGCAATGGAAGAGCTTTATGAAGAAGGTAAAGTAAAAGCTATTGGTGTGTGCAACTTCACAGAAACCCGTTTTACAAATTTAGCTATTCACAACAAAGTCAAACCGATGGTAAATCAGATTGAAATCAATCCGTTCTACCAGCAGCAGGGAACCGAAGATTTCCATGAAAAATTTGGTGCAAAAATAGAGTCATGGGGGCCTCTGGCTGAAGGAAGAGACGGCATATTTAAAAATCCTGTTTTATCCGAAATCGGTGAAAAATACAATAAATCCGTTGCACAGGTAATCATAAGATGGATCATTCAAAGAGGAATAATCGTATTTCCTAAATCCGCAAAACCTGAAAGGATGGCAGAAAACTTTAATGTATTTGACTTTGAACTGACTAGCGAAGATATGGAAAAAATTAAAGAACTTGAAACCGGTGAGCCGATAGCATACATTGACACACCGCAGTTTATAGAATCAATTTCACAATTCGGGGTATAAAAATGAATTTCGATTTAAATGACAATAAGGAAGTAGTTGTGCTTTTAGGCGCAGGAGACATGGGACTTGCAATAATCAAAAGAATTTCAGCAGGTAAAAAAATACTGCTTGCTGATATCAATGAGGAAAAACTTAAAACCTTAAAACATGACATGATCTATTCCGGTTATGATGTGGAAACTCAGCTAACAGATGCAATGGATAGAGATTCCATCAAAGCATTGGCTGAAAAGGCAGCTTCCCTTGGTCCGGTAATGTATTTCATTGACACAGCAGGCGCATCACCTAACCAGGCAGCTCCGGAACATATCATAAACCTTGATTTGATCGGAACATCCTATGCGCTTGATGAATTCGGAAAAGTGATGGCAAGAGGAGGTTCAGGACTGATTATATCTTCCATGACAGGTTACATGCCTTCACCTCTTACAAAAGAGGATGAACGCCTCCTTAGAGTAACACCAACAGATGAACTCAAAGATTTGGACTGTCTAAGTGAAGAGGTTATTGTAAATTCAGGCGTTGCATACGTTGTATCCAAAAGAGCAAACCACCTAAGAGTACAGTATGCATCAGCAGACTCATGGGCAGAACGTGGGGCAAGAATCAATACAATCAGTCCGGGAATTATTGTAACTCCTTTAGCTTACGATGAATTTGAAGCTAACGGTGAAGGATATCAGGCTATGATTGATGTTTGCGGAGCAAAAAGAGTCGGAACATCAGATGAAATTGCATATGCTGCAGAATTCCTGTTAAGCGAAAAAGCAGGATTCATTACCGGAATGGATTTGCTCATTGACGGCGGTACAATCGCTGCAATCAACAGTGGAAAAATGGATATTCAAATCCAATAATTTTTCCATTACTTTTTTTAATTTTAAACTCCTAATATTTAGTTAAGGAGATTGATTATGGAATATCGTGAATTAGGAAACACTGGCATCAAAGTATCAGAAATTGCTTTCGGTGCAGAATTTTTAGTAGAAAGACCTTATGAAGATACAGAAGAATTGATTAAGGCATGTGAAGCTAACGGTATTAATTTTGTAGACTGCTGGATGAGTGAACCTGATGTACGCTCACATTTGGGCAGGGCAATTAAACCTAACCGTGAAAACTGGGTCATACAGGGACATATCGGAGCAACCTGGCAGAACAACCAGTATGTCAGAACCCGTGAAATGGATAAGGTAATTCCGGCATTTGAAGATTTTATGGAAAGATTTCAAATAGACACACTTGATTTCGGTATGATTCACTATGTCGACCAGATGGAAGACTATGATGAAATAATGAACGGTCCGTTTATTGAATATGTCAGAAAACTGAAAGAGGAAGGTACAATTGCACACATCGGACTGAGCACTCACAATCCTGACATTGGAATTTTAGCAGCTGAAAATCCTGAAATTGAACTTTTGATGTTTTCAATCAACCCTGCATATGACATGTTTGGTTCAATGCCAGATATCGAAGAATACAGAAAGGATGATGCATATGATGAATCATTCTTTGGTTTAAATCCTCAAAGAGCTGAAATTTATGAGTTATGTGAGAAAAACGGCACTGCAATAACAGTAATGAAAGGATTTGCCGGTGGGAATCTGCTTTCAGATGAAACTTCCCCGTTCGGGGTAGCATTAACTCCAGTTCAGTGTATACACTACTGTCTTGAACAGAAAGGAGTTTCAAGCATATTTGTCGGTGTAAAAACAGTTGAAGAACTTGAAGAATCCCTTAAATATTGTGATGCAGGTGAAGCTGAAAAGGATTATGCTGAAGTATTGAAAAATGCTCCGAAACACTCCTTTGAAGGGCAATGCACCTACTGCGGTCATTGTGCACCATGCACTTCTGAAATCGATATTGCAATGGTTAACAAGTTGTATGATCTGGCTAAAAATAAGGATGAAGTTCCGGCAAGTGTTCAGGAGCACTATAACAATTTAAAATTCAATGCAACTGAATGTATCGCATGCGGTGACTGTGAACCGAGATGTCCGTTCAATGTTCGCATTGTTGATGTGATGCTGGATGCACAGGATTTATTTGGCTTTTAATATTATTGTTAATAGATTATAATGGGATATCCTCATAATCTATTTCCATTCCCATCATATGGTATAATGCATAAACTGCATCTTTGCCCTGCATTGGAAAAGTTTCTTTAAAATCTTTAACAATTTTATCTATTTCCTCCAAATCATTTATTCTTTTTTTTACATGTGTATTCAATACTTTTTGTCATGGTGATACTCCTTTTTGGTTAATTGTATAGAATTTAGTTTTTTTATCGTTAATATATTTTGATAATAATTTTCCATATATTTCATCGCATTCATCGTCAATTTTTTGAATATTATCGAATTTTGAACGTGCTTCTGTTAAAGCAATCTTAAAATATATTTTTGAGATTAATTTCAATTCAAAGGTTAATGTTTCATCGTTAATTTTTCCTTTCAAAATCCACAAACAATCTTTCGCAGCTATCAATTCATAATCTTCCCATTCTCTTGAAAAAATTCCGAAGTTTTTATCTGATGGTGAGTGTACATATATTTTGTAGGGTTATGATTTTAAAATGCTCCAAAACATTTATTTAAGACCAATGCACTTTTTGTGGTCATTGTGCTCCGTGTACTTCTGAAATTGATATTGCAATGGTTAACAAGTTGTATGATTTGGCTAAAAATAAGGATGAAGTTCCGGCAAGTGTTCAGGAGCATTATAACAATTTAAAATTCGATGTAACTGAATGTATAGCTTGTGGTAACTGTGAACCTAGATGTCCGTTCAATGTTCGCATTGTTGATGTGATGTTGGATGCACAGGATTTATTGGGAAATATTATTGCTTTCTTTTTTTTAATTATTAACCTTGTAGAAACCATTTTTAAAATACCTGAATTGCTCTGTAAACGTTATATAATACATCTTTGAGTTTTGTTTCTTTATTTTGAAGTTTTGTGCTTCTACTATAGTTTCCTCCGTTGAATCTTCTTTTGATTACCGATATAACACTTTCTACATTCATTCTTCTAGCATATACGTCGTGCCAGAAGATTGTTGAACTATTTAGCCTATAATGTCCAGTTTTTGCTCGTGTTTTTAATGGAATTTGGTCGAATGCACCTACTTCTTCATTTATGCATTTTCTTATCGCTTCTGTATCATATGCTCTGTCTGCTAGTATGTAATGTGGTTTATAGGGTTTTAATTGTCTTATGGATGCTATTGCGAATTGTGTATCATATTTTGGACCTCTATTTGCTGTGTAATTTAGGATCATTCTTGTGTCGACATCAATTGCAATATGGTTTTTTATGTAGCTTTTTCGGCATTTGCCTCTTATTTTTGCGTAATAATGGTCTGCATAGTCACTTGTGTGTCCTGTTCCATCCATTGCTACCAATTCACAATCAATAGGATGTATAAATAATAATAAATTGTTTAAATCTTTTAATTTTGTATCTGACATTCTTACAAAGAATTTTTGGATTGTAGTGTAGTGAGGTAGCTTGTTAAGTTTCAAATATTTGGTTATTTTATCAGAAACATCCAAAATTTCAATTATTTCGCGATAAGTTGTTTTTAAATAAGTTTTCAATGCCAAAATAGTGAATAATTGATGTTGATTATAAAAATGATTGCTATAATCACAGGAATACCTTGGAAATATCCATCTTGCATAGTTAAAGGTTAATTCAACAAAGTTAAGCAACCTATTTTGATTTTGACCAATTTTAAATAGTTTTTCTTCTTGAGTTTTTCCACCAAGTTCAAGTCCAAAATCCAAAAGGTTTAAATGTCTAGAATTCAAATAATAATATGGAGAATAGTTTATTTTAGCGTACATATTAATAATTATTCTCCATTCTACTATTTATAAATTATTATCGGGTTTTTTAATCAATAGCAAGTGTTATTTCAAGTGTAAAAAAATTAAAGACATTAAATCGATTAAAATTAAAATCCAAGCATTTTACTAAAAATTTTTTCACGAAGAACAAAATCAACTGTAAAATAAAAAGAACAAAAAACATGTCAAAATCAAAAATAAGGAAAATATATGAGTTATTTAGTCAAAAACAGCAAAAACATCGATATTCACATAAATTTTGACATGGTTTCTACAAGATTTAATTATTCATTAAATAGTTCATTTAAACTTATATTAATTCCACTAAATTTAAAGATATCTTGAATTTCTTTTTTTAATTCTAGTTCATAGTTTTCCCCAATGTTTTTATGGAATTCATTTAATTCTTCTTGAGAAAGTATTCCTTTTTTAAATGGAATGCATTCGACAGTTATTTCAGTCATGTTCATACTCCTTTTTAGTTAATTGTATTTTATTTATGTTTTTATTATTAATATATGTAGATAGTAGATATCCATATTTTTCATCACAAATGTCTTCTATTTCTTGTATATTTTCACTTTTTGTTTTTGAATAATTAAATGCAAGGTTAAATAGTGATTTTGAAATTACCTTTAATTCAAAATATAATTTCTCATCTTTAACCTTTCCTTTTAATATCCATAATCCATTCCATCCGGCTATTAGTTCGTAATCTTCAAAATTCCTTGGAAAATACTAAAGTTTTGAGGTGATGGCGGAGTATAAACAGATTTGTGATGATTATGAATTGAAGCAACATTATGGCCTTTAAATTCATTTTCTTTTAATTCAATTTTCACTTTATTTATTTCGCCTATTTTACATTTCAGAATTTCTCCTGTTGTATAATCAAAATACAGCAATATTTCATAGTTTAAATCAATTGTTTTTCTAATAAATTCATCAACAACTTTAAATGCTTCATCACTAAATTCTGGGGGTAAATCTGATTTTTTAATTAATGGTGCATCGTTTAATTTTAATTTAACATATTTTTCGCAGTCAGTCTGTTTAATCAGCACTAATACCAATATCATCATTAAAAATATTTTTTTAAATTTCATATCTTTAAATTAGTTTTAATAAGATATAAATCAGTATTTTTTAAATTAAATAGAAATTAATTTAATAAATGAATTTTTGATATCAATTTAACTAGTTTAATGCAATTTTACTTAGTTATTACAATTTTCATTTGTGTTAAGAAATGCTTTAATATTATGTTGACATAACTATTAATGATTATTATGGCATATGAATTTAAAAACAAAAAAAATATATCAACAATTGGTGTGCATGCAGGCCAGGAAGAAGTGGATGAAACCGGCTCAAGAGTAACTCCGATTTATCAAACAACATCTTATGTATTTGACTCACCTGAACAGGCTGCAAACAGATTTGCACTTACAGAAGCAGGAAACATTTACACAAGACTGAACAATCCTACTACTGAAGCATTTGAAAAAAGAATGGCTGCAATTGAAGGGGGATCAGCAGCTTATGCGACTGCTTCAGGAATGGCCGCTATTTTTTATGCAATCATTAACCTGACCTGTGTTGGAGACAATATCGTTTCAGCAGATAATCTCTACGGGGGAACATATGAGCTATTTGAAAATACTTTAGAAGAACTTGGCCGTAGCGTAACATTTGTTGACTCACAGTCTCCGGAACTCTTTGAAGAAGCTATCAATGATAAGACAAAAGCAATTTATGTCGAGTCAATCGGAAATCCTAAACTGGACATTCCGGACTTTGACAGATTGGCTGAAATCGCACATTCTCACGGTATTCCATTAATTGCTGATAATACTGTCGGTATCGGTTCTGTAAGACCATTTGACCATGGTGCAGATATCATAGCATCATCTGCAACCAAATACATTGGCGGTCATGGTACTACATTAGGAGGAATTGTCATTGAAAAAGGTGACTTTGACTGGACGGGTGGCAAATTCCCGACATTGTCCGAACCTGATGACACCTACAATGGATTAATTTTTGCAGAAACCTTCGGTGAAGCCGCATTTACAACAAGACTTAGAACAGTTGTCGGAAGAGATACTGGTGCTGTTCCTTCTCCGTTCAATTCATTTTTACTGATGCAGGGCCTTGAAACTTTAGGTTTAAGAATCGAAAGACATGCTTCAAATGCAATGGCTGTAGCAGAACACCTTGAAGCTCATCCTAAAGTGGCATGGGTAACCTATTCCGGTCTGGAATCATCTCCAAACCATGAAGTGGCTAAAAAATACGCTGAAAAAGGTTATGGGGGAATTGTTTCATTTGGTCTTAAAGCAGGTTATGACGGTGCGCTGAAATTCATCGAAAACGTTGAACTGATTTCATTTTTAGCAAATATCGGAGATGCAAAATCTCTTGTAACTCATCCTGCATCAACTACACATTCTCAACTTACTGAAGAGCAGCAATTGTCAACCGGTGTTACACCTGATTTAATCAGGTTTTCAGTTGGAATTGAGGATATTGAAGACATTTTAGCCGATGTTGATCAGGCTTTGGATAAAATTTAATTATTTTATCCTCTTTTTTTTAACTAAAGTTTTCACTTTATTTGAATTATATATTATTCGCTCCATATTTTTATTTATAAAAACTTTGGAGGAGTAATTATTTTTAAAAAAATTCTTTTCATATTGCTGATTTTAATTTGTGCTGTTTCAGCTGTCAGTGCTGAAGATTTAAATGATACTGTAATATCTGATGATAAGACAAGAGACATTAGCATTGAACCCGTTACAGTTGGAGGACCATGTGATTATGTGGGAGAAACAAATCTTTCACAGTCCAATTCAAGCGTAATAGTTCTTGATAAAATTCCTGCAGACATTCAGATTAAGGAATCCGGACAGTATTTTGGAGATAAGAAAGTGACAGTTAAGGTCATGAACTATTTCAATGATACGCTCTATCCTGTTCCTGTAACCCTTAAGTTTTCCAACGGAAAATCAGTCTGTGTAATTACTGATTCGAAAGGCAAGGCAACTTATAATTTGCCTTTCAACCCAGGCAAATACAGCGTCAAGGCAAGCATTGATTCAAACTATCTTGATGTAAAAAAATCAACATTGAAAAATATCGTAATTAAAAAGGCAGATGCCAAAATATCCGTAAAAAAGCTTAAAACTTCATATGGCGCCAGCAAATACCTGGAAATTAAAGTGACCAACACTAAAACCAAAAAGGGCATTGTCGGAGTAAAACTGCTTTTAAAGGTTTATACTGCAAACAAATTCAAAAAAGTCTATCTGACTACAAACTCAAGGGGCATTGCAAAATATAATGCCAAAAACTTGGATATCGGACTTCATAAAGTTAAGGTAAGTGAAGTTTCTGCCGGTGTAAATGCTAAGGCTAAAACCGCTCAGATTGAAGTAAAAAAAGCTTCAACTACATTTCTTGATGAAGTTGATGCTGTTTACATCAAAAAAGCAAAAACATATAATATTGCACTTTTCAACAAAAACAATGAAAAAGTAATCAAGGGCATAAAACTCAATGTAAAAATCTATGATGGCAAAAAATGTTATTCATATACTGTAAAGACCGGAAAATATGGAAGTGAAATAGATATTTCTCATTTAGGACTAGGATTATATGATGTTGTGGTCACTTTTGAAGGAAATTCAAGATATAAAAAATGCACTGGGAAAGGAAGTATTGATGTTATTAGAAGTTCAGGGCGTGTAATTTTTGTTTAATTTAAATTCTTATTTCTCATTGAAAGTTTTTTCTTTATCTGACTTATCTATGAGGGTATTAATATATAAAAAATAGGATTTAAATCCTAAAATTTTGGTGAAAACATGGAAAGAAAAGGGAAAATTATTATAGGTGTAATAATTGTCATTGTTGCGGTTATTGCAGCAGGAGTATTGATTCTGGCAAATTCAGATGTAACTCTGACTGCAAATGATGCTACATTAACATTGCCGAATAAATATGCTTTGGATAATAAGGGTATTGCATCTGCAGATAATGTGGGTGTATTATTTACTCCTGTATCTGGATCATCTTCAAGTCAGGAAAAAGATTTCTTCCAGGCCATTAAGGACAACGGTAAGGATGCCGGTTATAAAAATATAACCAATACTACTGTAAACGGATATACTGTCTATGATTATGCTGCAAATCCTGATAAACTGGAAAACGTTTCTTCCAACAAGGAGTATAGCGGTGACACAACAACCTGGATGACTTATCCGCCATATCTGGCATATGAAGGTGTAACAACTATGGATGTAGATCACTTTAGAATGGTATCCTATATAAAAGGGGATGACGTCTATTATTTAACATTATTTACAGATAACCCAGATACCAGTCTTTATTCATCTGAAATCGACCAAATCATCAACAGTTTCACTGTTGGAAATAGTTAAATTTTAATAGATGTATTTGCATCTATTTTTTTTATTTTTTTTGTAAATTTCTTTTTGTTAACTTTTTTTAATCTGATATTACAAATATAATCCTAGGTGGGATTAAAATTAATCATTCTCAAAAGGAAATTATTGACATGGCTAAACATCACAATGACTTGCAAGTCCGCTGTGATATGGTCCAATTTATTGATGATGAAGATATATTAAAGGATATTTTTTTAAATGATGATGTTGCTCGTGTATGCATATGTGCAATGAGTCAAATTAAAGACACGGATTTTCTGACGGATGAATGTTTAAACAATCCTAATTCTCATTTACGCTTAGCAATTCTAAACAGGATATTTGATGAATCCTTGCTGAGTGAAAATGAATTATCTCAACTATTAGAAAAAATCCTATTGAATGACCCTGACAGTTATGTTTTAAAAACCGCACTTGAAAAAGCAAAATCAGTTAATCATGACGTTTTGGTTAAAATTTTAAAGGCGAATGATGACGAAGTAATCATAAAGGAAGCTCTTAAAAAACTGGCCGATGAAAAATTACTTGCTGATTTTGCACTTAACCATCCAACCTCACATATTCGCCTTGCAGCAATTCAAAATCCTAATCTGAGAGACATTAACACAATATATAAAATTATTGTCTGTGATGAAAATGAATTAAACCGGATGATTGCAACAGGTAAAATTGAAGATGCGGACAGTCTGGTAAAAATAATCTATAAGCCAGATTCATATCCGTTTTTGGGCGAAATATCTCGAAATATCCTTATTCCTTTAAACGATTACTTTTTAAATCATTTTAATGAAACCGGATGTTACATTGATGTACTGTTTATTGAAGATGAGGACTTTCTTGATAAATTGGTTTTAAATGAAAATGATGCAAAAATCAAAGCATTTGCCATTAAAAATAAAAACTTCCGAAACGATAAACTCCTTGAAAATCTTATTAAAAATGAAAACAGTCCTGAAATTCTTCTGGAAGTCGTATCCAAGATTAAAAATGATGAATTATTGAGGCAATATATTGAAAATCACTTAAAATATGAAGATGTAACTGTTAAAGCGGTTTCACAGATAAATGATTTGAAATTTTTAGAAAAGTTAAGTGAAGATAATGATTCCAGGATACGTTTTGAAGCTGTAAAAAGGATTTCCGACATGAAAAATACTGAAGATTTGCTTCACAAAATTGCATTGACAGAATCTGATGAAAAAATAGCTGTAACTGCAGTTGATGCAATTGAAAGGCGAAATAATCTAATCAACATAGCGGATTTCAGATGTGAAAAAAACATTAGAGTAGCTGCACTTGAAAAAATGAAAGTCAAAAGGTTATTGAAAAATTTCTTATATTCTCTTCCTAAAACTGTTAATGATATACCTTTTGAAGAAGCATTGGCTGAAATTGCTTTAAATGATAAAGATATTGAAATTAGAAAAATTGCCACTTCAAAACTTAATGATAAGGAAGTTCTGGATGAAATTAGGGCTAAAAATGATGATACTTCTCAGGTAGCCCAAAAGAGACTAAATACTCTTTTCGATGATATAAAATCCCTAAACAGCATTCCTGCTTTGGAAAAACTAATCGATTCGGATAATCGTGATGTTTCAAAAGTTGCTAAAATCACTCTTGAAGATTTAAAAACATGGAAAAGTCGTATAGCACAGATTAACGAAATTGATGAGATAAATGCATTAAAAGACATTGCTGTGAATGATTTTAACTATTTTGTTCGAAGTGAAGCTGAAGGCAAACTTGAAAAACTGCTTTTTAATGTTCGTCTGAATAATATATATACAAAAGAAAATCAGGATAAATTCAAATCCATTTACCTAGATAAAAGCTTTCCTGATGAAATTCGAAAAAAGGCTCTTTTAAAAATCAGTGATAAAGATTTTCTAAAAAATAACTAATTCTCAGTTTAGATTCATTTAGGCAAGTATAAATAATAATAGCAATAAATTTCTATTCAATGACTTATTAGTTATAAGTTAAATTTTAATGAGGTTAAACTATGGTAAGTGTAAACGTAGAAGCTAAAAAAACCGTAGATGTAATGATTGAAAAAGCAGATGAATTAAACATCGCTGTTGAAACTTTAGGCAATGGCGCTACTGTTATTGACTGTGGTGTAAATGTCGATGGAAGTTTTAAAGCAGGAGAACTTTATACTAAAGTTTGTCTTGGTGGACTTGCAGACGTTGGAATTTCAATTCCTGGAGATTTATCTGAAAAATTCGCACTTCCTTCAGTAAAAATTAAAACTGACTCACCTTCTATTTCAACCTTAGGTTCTCAAAAAGCAGGTTGGTCTGTATCTGTAGGAGATTTCTTTGCATTAGGTTCTGGTCCTGCTAGAGCTATTGCATTAAAACCAGCTGAAACCTATGAAGAAATTGGTTATGAAGACAAAGATGCTGATTTAGCAATCTTGACTTTAGAAGCTGATGTATTGCCTGGTGATGAAGTTGCACAATACATTGCAGATGAATGTGATGTTGATGTTAAAAATGTATACTTACTCGTAGCTCCTACATCATCCCTTGTTGGTTCCATCCAGATTTCCGGAAGAGTTGTTGAAAACGGAACCTACAAAATGCTGGAAGCTATCAAATTCGATGTAACTAAAGTAAAACATGCAGCAGGTATTGCACCGATCGCACCTGTTGACCCAGATGGACTTAAAGCAATGGGTAAAACCAACGATGCGGTTTTATTTGGTGGAAGAACTTACTACTATGTAGAATCTGATGAAAACGATGATATTGCAGATGTAGCAGCAAAATTACCATCTTCCGCTGCTGACGGATATGGTAAACCATTCTTTGACGTATTCAAAGAAGCTGAATTTGATTTCTACAAAATCGATAAAGGAATGTTTGCTCCTGCAGAAGTTGTCATCAATGACTTAACTACTGGTAAAATTTATAAAGAAGGATTCGTAAACGCTGATTTACTTAAAAAATCCTTTGGTGTAGATGAATAATTTTCATCTTATTTCTCTTTTTTTTAACATTTTTTTCACTATATTTAAATACTATTAGATTTAATAATATTATTGCTCTTTAAAAAATAATTTATAAATTTAATAGGTGAAAAAAATGGGTTTAGGCGATATCATATCAGACTCAGTACAATATCCGTTTTCAGATATTCAAAAATTTTTAATCGTAGGCGTAATTTCATTGTTCTCCGGTTTATCCAGTCTTTTTGGAAATTGGGGTGTAGATAGTTTTATCTTAATTACATTGGCGGGCATTATCGGATTGATATTTACATTAATGCTTTCAGGATACAGCATTAGTGTAACCAAATATGCGATAAATCATTCAAGTCAACTTCCTGATCTGGATTTTCAAAATAATTTAATTGACGGTATTAAAGCTCTAATAATAAGTATTGTTTACTTTATAATTCCGATTATTATTACATTAATTTTTGCTATTATTACCGGAGCTATTGGTGCTGGATTAAATCAGCTGGTGGCTGGATTAGGCGTATTTGCAGTTATTGCTGTTATTGTCTTTATATTCTTTGCCATATTCGAAATTGTTGCTCTTGCTAGATTTGCAGACACTGGCGAACTCGGTGAAGCATTAAATATTGGTGAAGTAATTGAAGATGTTAAAAAAATAGGTATTGGTAAAATTATTCTATTCGCAATTGTTTCAGTAATAATTATAATTATTGCATCTTTAATTGTTTCATTATTAGGCATTATTCCATTTATCGGAATATTAATTGCACAATTGATTATAGGGGCATTTATAACACTTTTCTATAGTAGAGCTATTGGTTTATTGTATGCGGAAGCATAAATAAATCATTATTTTACTTTTTTTTAGGATTTCTTAAAATTAAAAAAATTTTTAAAGTATAATTTTAATATATATTATTATTCTATATAGAATATCAATTCAACTTTTTAGTTGTAATGGAGATGTAAAAATGGCAGATTTAAAAGGTACAAAAACTGAAGCAAACTTACAAGCAGCTTTTGCTGGTGAGTCCCAGGCACATACTAAATACCAATACTTTGCTGCAAAAGCAAAAGAAGAAGGTTACGTTCAAATCCACGATATTTTCATGGAAACTTCCAAAAATGAAAGAGAACACGCTAAAATTTGGTTCAAACTTTTACACGATGAAGAAATCCCAGATACTGTAGCTAACCTCAATGCAGCAGCAGACGGTGAAAACGAAGAATGGACTGAAATGTACAAAGAGTTCGCAGAAACCGCTAAAGAAGAAGGTTTCCCAATGATTGCATTCTTATTTGAAAAAGTAGGAGCAATCGAAAAAGAACACGAAGAAAGATACAGAACTTTACTCGCAAATGTTGAAAACGATGCTGTATTCAACAAAGAAGAAGACATTGAATGGAAATGTGAAAACTGTGGATTTGTTTTCTCAGGACCTAACGCACCTGAAAAATGTCCTGTATGTGGACTTCCTAAAGCACATTTCGAAGAAAGAGCTACTAACTTTAAATAAGCTCTCTTTTTTTTCTTTTTTTAACTAAATACTTAATTTTAATTTTGAGGTAGATAATATGGCAGATTTAAAAGGAACTAAAACTGAAGAAAACTTAAAAGCAGCACTCGCTGGTGAATCCCAAGCACGTGTAAAATACGAATTTTACGCATCTCAGGCTAAAAAAGATGGTTATGTGGAAATTAAAGAAATCTTCCAAGAATCATCTGATAATGAAAAAGAACATGCTAAAATTTGGTTCAAATTATTAAACGGCGGTAAAGTGCCTGACACTTTAACCAATCTCGCAGATGCAGCAGCAGGCGAACACGAAGAATGGACTGAAATGTACAAAGAATTCGCTGAAACTGCACGTGAAGAAGGCTTTGATGACATTGCAAACTTATTCGATGCTGCAGGCGCTACTGAAAAAGCACACGAAGACAGATACAATGCTTTAACTGATAAAATCAAAGCAGACAAAGTATTTAAAAAAGATGAAGAAATTGCATGGAAATGTAATAACTGTGGATACATCCATTACGGTAAAGAAGCTCCTGAAGTTTGTCCGTTATGCGATCACCCACAGGCACACTTCAGAAAACAAGATACTAGTTACATCTAGACTCTTTTTTTCTTATTTTTTCTTTTTTTAGTAAATCTTATATTTAATAACAATCTAATATCAATTTAAAAGTGATATTATGATTGAAAATAATATTTGTCTTTTAACAGACAGCTATAAGGTAACTCATCACTATTTTTACCCGAAGGGCACTGAAAAAATCTATTCATACCTTGAAAGTAGAGTTGGTGCTGAGTTCAACAAAACAATTTTTTACGGACTCCAGTATATTATTAAAAAATATCTTGAAGGAAGCGTAGTAACACAGGAAAAGATTGACGAAGCAGACAGGCTTGTCTCAGCCCATATTGGAGAAAACATTTTCAACAAAGAGGGATGGGAGTATATTCTGGATAAACATGGCGGAAAACTGCCTATTGAAATTAAGGCGGTGGCTGAAGGAACACCTGTTGATGTCAACAATGTTTTAATGACTGTTGAAAACACAGACAAGAAATCCTATTGGTTGCCTAATTACCTTGAATCATTGCTGTTGCAGGTTTGGTATCCTTCAACAGTAGCTACACTTTCTGCAGAAGTTAGAAAACTTGCAAACTTTTATTTAGATGTTACTGGTTCAGTTAAGGATAATCTAGATTTCATGTTGCATGATTTTGGATATCGTGGAGCAACTTCCACAGAATCATCAATGTTGTGCGGTTCAGCTCATCTGCTTAGCTTTTCAGGTACTGATACAATTCCTGCACTCACAATACCTGAAAATTATTACAATGATTCAAATTTATATGGTTTTTCAGTTCAAGCAACAGAACACAGTGTAATGACTTCACTTGGTCCTGAAGGTGAAATAGATCAAATTTTAAATGTCATTGAAAATGCGAAGGATGGGATATTATCAATGGTTATCGATTCATATAACTATAGAAACTTTTTAACAGAAGCAGGAAAATCTGGCAGTGAGTTAAATGATGCTATTTTAAACTTTTTAGATGGTGAAGCAAATAAAATAGTATTTAGACCTGACAGTGGAGAACCAGTATCCACAACAATCGATTGTTTAAATTTATTATCTGACTGTTTTGGAAGTCATTTGACTGATAAAGGATATAAGGTGTTTGATTTGAACATTGGTCTTTTATGGGGTGACGGTTTAAATTACCAAAAGATAAGAGACATATTATTTGCAATGAAATCCAATGGATGGGCTGCTCAAAACATTATCTTTGGTATGGGTGGAGGACTTCACTCATCAGTAACCCGTGACACCCAAAGAAATGCATTTAAATGTTCAGCGCAGCTAAGGGATGGTCAATGGCATGACATATTTAAAAATCCACTTGATTCAAGTAAAAAGTCAAAAACTGGAAGATTTAAATTGATTAAAGATGGTAAATCTTTCAAAACAGTTTCAATTGATAATGAACATGAAGATTATCTTCGTACTGTATTTAAGGATGGAAAACTAATCGTTGATGATCTATTTGGAGATATTAAATCAAGAGCATTAGATTATTCAAATTATAGGTGATAGTATGTGTACAGCTAGTAATTACATAACAGACAAACATTATTTTGGCCGTAATTTTGACTACGAAATTTCATACAATGAAAGGGTTACAATCACTCCAAGAAATTATGAGTTTAAATTCAGAAAGATTGATGACATTAAAACACATTTTGCAATAATTGGAATTGCCGCTGGTATTGATGGATATCCATTATATTATGATGCATGCAATGAAAAAGGATTGGCAATGGCAGGTTTGAACTTTGCAGGAAATGCAGTCTATAGAGAATATGAAGAAGGCATGGTGAATATCACTCCTTTTGAATTTATCCCATATATACTTGGATGTGCTGATTCAGTAATTGAAGCTAAGAAATTGTTGGCTGAAATCAATTTGGTTAATATTAACTTTGCTGAAGAGCTTCCGTTGTCTCCTCTTCACTGGATGTTATCCGATAGTAATGGAGATGCAATAGTTGTTGAACCTATGGCCGATGGGCTTAGGGTATTTGATAATCCTGTTGGTGTTTTAACAAATAATCCTCCTTTTGATAAACAATTGTTTTCATTAAATAATTATAGGCATTTATCAAACAAGAATCCTGAAAACTCTTTTGGCGGAGATATAAATTTGGATGAATATTCAAGGGGTATGGGTGCAATGGGTCTTCCGGGTGATTTATCTTCATCTTCAAGATTTGCAAAAGTTGCATTTACTCGTGCAAATTCATATTCCGATGCCGATGAGGCAAGTAGTGTTGGACAATTTTTCCATATTTTGAAATCAGTTGAACAACAAAACGGGTGTACTTTCATTAATGATCCTAATTTATATGAATACACCATCTACACTTCATGCTATAATACTCAGGATGGAATCTTATATTATAATACATATATGAATTCTCAAATTTCAGCTGTTGATTTGACAAAAGAAGACTTGGATTCATGTGACTTGATAAATTATCTGTTAATTAATGAGGAACAAATTAATTTCATTAATTAATTATTTTTTATTTTTTTTATTCATTTTTGTAATATCTATTTTTCATTTTTTTAATTTTTTTTATTAAATTTATGTTTTGTTCAATTTTTTATTTTTATTAATGCAGAATTGTACTTAAATACTAAAAATATTTTTCATGTTTATTACTTTTTTCATGATTTTTTTTTAAAAATTACATAAATATATATATTTTAAAAAATAGATATCCTAATGAATAATAATTTATATGCCTGTTATTATTCTATTTTTATAAATTGACTGGACCAGGGGGTGAAAACGCAAAATGAAAGGCAAAAAGTTAATCGTGATAATGGCTATAGTTATTCTTATGTTTACTATTCAGGCGTCTTGTGCGCTTGAAGATGATAATAACTTTAATTTAACACAAACTGTTGATATTGAAGATAATAAAGTTCAAATAGATGATTTGGGAAAAGAACTTGTTGTGTCTCAGGAAAATGTTTCCAATGAGGTTAGCGTGAGCTCTCAAAAAGAAGTTTCTAATGGCCGTGAGGTTTTAGGTGCTTCTGATGATGAAGAGTTGCAGGTTTCTAATGATAATGAAGTTTTAGGAAGACCTATTTATGTAACTGATAATACATTAAATGGACTTAAAAACGCAATTACTAGTGCTAATAATGGTGATTCTATTTTCTTGAATGGGTTAACCTATACTGGTTCATTTAGTACTCTAGATATTGGAAAAAGAATTACTATTTATGGAGGCAGTTCTCCGAATGATGACACAAGAGCAACTATAGATACTTCTAAATTTAATTATGCAAAAAATAGTAACAGATTTCTGATTTCAACATATCCTGTTACTTTAATTGGGATTAATTTTGTAAATCATCCTGTTTCTCCTACAACTGGAAATGAAGTGTATAGAGGTCATTTCCTGAGAGTTATGAGTGGACTTACAATGAAAAACTGTGATTTTATTAATATTGGTGTATTCCAAAAAAGTTATTTAATTGATTTTTCTGGTTTTAGTTATCCTACTAGAATTGATAATTGTCAGTTTATCAATAATTCTGCTTCTATTTTAATTGCTACTGGAAGCTCTACTTCATCTTTCACTGCAAATAATAACAGATTTATTAACAATTCCGGTACAATTAATGATGTAAATACAACTAATTCATTAGGTTTATGTATTAAGGTTCAGACTAGAGGATCAACATTTGACAATAATACATTTATCAATAACACTAATGCTGTGCACGGTGCTGCTTACTGTGTAAATGCTAAGGATGTTGTAATAACTAATAATCACATTGAAAACAATCAGGCATCTTATGGTGCAGGTATTGAATGTCATTTAGGTTATGTAACAGTAAGAAATACAACTTTCATAAATAATGAGGCTTCAGGATATAATGGTAATGCTCCTGGAAGAAGTGGTACTGGTGGTGCTATCGCATTTACTGGGCCATATAACTACCTGGATAATTGTACATTCATCAACAACACTGCTGAAAATTATGGTGGTGCAATGGATATTCATAGAGTAAATAAGGGTACTGAAGCACATTATACTACTGTTGTAAACAGCAGATTTGAAAATAATGTTGCTCAAAACAAGTTTGCTGGTGCAGTATATATTGAAGGTGATTATGCAACTATTGACGGATGTAACTTTACAAACAATTCCGCACCTACAGGTGGTGCTATTCAGTTAATAGGTAGTGATGCTCAGATAATTGATTCAAATTTCATTGAAAATGAAGCAATTACTGGTGGAGCATGTTATGTTAATGGTTATGGTGCAAATGTTATTGGTTCCAAATTTGAAAACAACAGGGCTACTCATGATTTGGATAGTTCAATTACAGATGATCCTTCCAAAATGACTTGCGGTGGTGCAATGTATGTTGAAAGTAATGATGTAAGTATAATTGACAGTTCTTTCAGTGATAATATAGCTCATGGTAATTTTTCCGATAATACTGGTTTAGGTGGTGCTTTATACATTTTAGGTCAAAATCCTAACTTCCATAATGATAACTTTACCAACAATGATGCTATTCGTGGTGGTGCAGTTTATATTGAAGGTAACAATATTGGCGCTAGTGTAATAAACCTTAACAACAACACTGCTATTGAAGGTGGTGCAGTATATATTAAGGGTAATGACATTAATCTTGACTATTTCAATGCTACTGCAAACAATGCTATTCAGGGTGGTGCTATCTATATTGAAGGTGAAAACACTGATGTAACTAATTCAATATTTGAGAACAATAACGTTACTCGTGATATTGATTTATCTAAAACAGGTGCTGAAAGCCTATTTACAATGGGTGGTGCTATCTATATTGAAGGTAATCATGTTAATATTTATGATAACAATACCTTTAGACGTAATATAGCTTATGGTACATCTAGTAATGGTGGTCTTGGTGGTGCTATTGCAGTAAATGGAAATAATACCAATATCTATGATGATAAATTTACTTTGAATGAAGCTACTCGTGGTGGTGCTATATATGTTAGAGGTACTAATGCTACTGTTAAAGACATGTATTTCACTACAAATAATGCTATTCAGGGTGGTGCTATCTATATTGAAGGTACTAATGCAAACATTACTCATAATACATTCTATGATAATAATGCTACACATGATTTATCATTCCCTCAGTCTAGTGAACTACAGAATTTACCTACTAAAGGTGGTGCAATATCTGTTAGTGGTGATTATGCTAATATAGTTGATAATAACTTCACATATAATGCTGCTATAACTCAAAATCCTACAGGAGGTCAAGGTGGTGCTATTGCTATTGATGGTTATCATACTAATATTTATGATAATATATTCGATGATAATGAAGCTATCGTGGGTGGTGCATTATATATCACAGGTACTAATACTACTATTGATTTAGTTAACTTTACTAGAAATAATGCTATTCAAGGTGGTGCTGTATATATTAGAGGAGTAAACACAACTGTTGTGAACTCTGAATTCATTAATAATAATGCAACACATAACTTGACTTACAGTTTAACTCCTGAGATATATTCCATACCAACTATTGGTGGAGCAATATCTGTTGAAGGTAATAACACAGTACTGAAAGACATTAACTTTTATAACAATACTGCTATTGGAATTCATTTGGATGGTGGTTATGGAGGTGCTGCTTCATTAAATGGTTATGATACTGAAATAATCGATGTATTTTTCGATGGAAACCAGGCAATTCGTGGTGGTGCTGTATATGTTAACGGTACTCTAAATACCTTAAATGATACTGACTTTATCAATAATGCTGCAATTCGTGGTGGTGCTGTATATAATAGCGCATCAAGTACTACTATTGTAAATTCAAAATACATCAACAATACTGCAACTCATGACTTAAGGTTTAAAGTTAATGATGTATTATATAATTTAACTACTATGGGTGGTGCTGTTGCAATTAGAGGATTTTCAGTTAATGCAACAACATGTGAATTCATTAACAATACTGCTATTGGAATATTCGAAAATGGTGGTCTTGGTGGTGCGATTGCTGTAAATGGATCAGACAATTATATCTTTAATTCCACATTCAAATCTAATGAAGCTGTAAAAGGTGGTGCTTTTTATCTACTTGGTAATTCCACAACCATTTTAAATTCAAGCTTCTATG
Source organism: uncultured Methanobrevibacter sp. (assembly GCF_900314615.1). NCBI lineage: Archaea > Methanobacteriati > Methanobacteriota > Methanobacteria > Methanobacteriales > Methanobacteriaceae > Methanobrevibacter > uncultured Methanobrevibacter sp. The sequence continues at coordinate 31,837 of NZ_OMWA01000023.1, forward strand.
ACAATAATGCTATTATTGGTGGGGCAGGATATATTGATGGTAAAAACAGCCGTATTGAAGATTCAATATTTGATGACAATGACGCAAGACATGACTTAAGGTTCCCTTTATCAGATGTATTAAAAGATATAACTACTGCAGGTGGTGCTATTTACATTATTGGGGATAATATTAATGTAACTTCAAGTAATTTCACCGACAACGATGCAAAAGCATACAATGAAAATGTAACTCGTGGAGGTGGAGCAGTTTACATTGAAGGAAACAACGCAAATATTTCCAGTTCATACTTCTCAAACAACACTGCTTTAAAAGGTGGAGCTGTATTTATCACAGGTAACCATACTCAAATATACGACACTGACTTTATTGAAAATTCTGTAACTAACTTTACTGTTATGGAAGGATTTGGTGGTGCAGTATATTTGGAAAAAGCACATGACAGTGATATTACCAGATCTAACTTCATAAATAACACTGCTTCAATAAATGGTGGTGCAATTGACTGGCACGAAGGTGCAACTGACGGTCAAATTGTAGATTGTGTATTTGAAAACAATACTGCCGGAGCAAATGCGGGTGCGGTATTCTGGTTTGGTACAGGAGGTATTATTAAAGGTTCCAATTTCACAAACAACAAAGCTAACGGAACTGTTGCTTGTATAATGGGTAACTTCGGAGACGGAGGAGCTATCATGTGGACAGGTTCTAACGGTACTGTGGATGACTGTAACTTTATAAATAATACTGCTGCCCAACGTGGTGGTTCTGTATTCCTCAGAGGTGTAGAAGGTCGTGCAATATGTGATAACAATACATTTAAAAACTCACACTTTGAGAATAACTCTGCAGGAACCAATGGTGGTGCAATTGACTGGTATCAAGGAGCTACCAATGGTGCTATAGAAAATTCAACATTTGAACATAACGTTGCTAACAGATCTGCAGGTGCGGTATTCTGGAACGGTGATACTGGTAAAATTGTAAGTTCCAATTTCACAAACAACTATGTTACTGGTACCAATATAAATCCTGATAACAATAATACCAGTAATGGTGGTGCAATCATGTGGTTAGGTTCTAACGGTCTTGTAGATGATTGTATCTTTGTAAATAACACTGCTCCAAGATTAGGAGGTGCAGTTTATTTGGAAGCTTCAAGTTTCGGAAGTGCTGAAAATACTACATTCAGTAATTCTTACTTTGAAAACAATACTGCTGGTATTAACGGTGGTGCTATTAACTGGCACGAAGGTGCTAAAGACGGTAGAATTGAAAACTCAACATTTGTAAACAACACTGCAAAAGCTAATGGTGGTGCTGTATTCTGGTTTGGTAATAACGGTAACATTATAGGTTCCAATTTCACTGAAAATAAAGCATTAGGATTAGTCAACGGAACTCACTTAGATTCCGGTTGTGGTGGTGCTGTTATTTGGACTGGTTCCAACGGTACAGTTGATAATTGTAACTTTATCAATAACAATGCTTCCAAAAACGGAGGTGCAGTATACTTACGTAATTTAACTGCAAATGGATGTGATAATACAACATTCAGCAATTCTCACTTTGAGGATAATACTGCTGGTATTAACGGTGGTGCTATTGACTGGTATCAAGGAGCTACCAACGGTAGAATCGAAAACTCTACTTTGGTTAACAATACTGCTCGTGCTAACGGTGGTGCTGTATACTGGTATGGAAATAATGGTAACATTATAGGTTCCAACTTCACTGATAACAAAGCATTAGGTGAAGTCAACAGTACATTTAACATAAATACCGGTTGCGGTGGTGCACTTATTTGGACTGGTTCCCATGGTACTGTTGATGGCTGTAACTTTGTGAATAACTCTGCTGCTCAAAACGGTGGTGCTGTATTTTTACGTGCAGTATCTTCAGATATTTGTGATAATACTACATTCAGTAATTCTCACTTTGAAAATAACACTGCTGGTATTAACGGTGGTGCTATTGACTGGCATAAAGGTGCTAGAGATGGTAGAATTGACAATTCAACATTTGTAAACAACACTGCAAAAGCTAATGGTGGTGCTGTATTCTGGTATGGTACTGATGGTACAATCACAGGCTCCAACTTCACAGAAAACAAAGCTTTAGGTACTGCTAAAGGTACTTATGGACGTTCAGGTGATGGTGGTGCTGTTATTTGGACCGGTTCCAACGGTATTGTAGATGACTGTAACTTTGCAAACAACTCAGCTGCAAATCGTGGTGGAGCTGTATTCCTTGATGATATCAACGAAGGTGAAGGTAATAATACTACATTCAGTAATTCTCACTTCGAAAACAATGTAGCTGGAACAAACGGTGGTGCTATTGACTGGCATGAAGGTGCTACAAATGGTAGAATCGAAAATTCAACATTTGAAAACAACACTGCGAACAGAGCAGGTGGAGCTGTATACTGGAATGGTTTAAACGGTACAATTGTAGGTTCTAACTTCACAAATAACGAAGCTACCGGTTTAAATAAAACCGATACTGGAAAAGGCGGTGACGGTGGTGCTGTTATTTGGATTGGATCTAACGGTTTAGTGGATGATTGTATATTCGAAAACAATACTGCTAGTGAAAACGGTGGTGCTGTACACTTAGAGGAATATCACAATCAATGTGACAATACAACATTTAAAAACTCCAAATTCATTAATAACACTGCTGCTAAAAACGGTGGTGCTATTGACTGGAATGAAGGAGCAACCAATGGTGCAATAATTAATTCCACATTTGAGAAAAATAATGCAACCAATGGAGGAGCTGTATCATGGACAGGACATAACGGTAAAATTATAGATTCTAATTTCACTGACAATTATGCTTCTGAAAATGGTGGTGCTGTTCTTTGGTCAGGAATTAACGGTGAAATCGATAACTCAAGATTTGTGAATAACACTGCTTTAAACGGTGGTGCTATATACTTACAGAACTGTGCTCATGGTGATAAGACTAACGTTACAATTAAAGATTCTTACTTTGAAAATAACTCAGCTATTGATGGTGGTGCTATTAATTGGCATAAAGGTACCAATGCAACTATAGATAACACTGAATTTGTAGACAACTTTGCAAATCGCGGTGGAGCTGTATTTGTAAATGGTACAGACGGAACCATTAAAAATTCAAACTTCACATTAAACGAAGCTGTATTAGGTGGTGCTGTATATGCTAATAATGAAGAATTAACTATTTCAGAGTCTACTTTTGAAGAAAATGCAGCTATTCAGGGTGGTGCAGTATTCATGGAAGCAGCGAATAATTACATTAAATATTCAAACTTCACATTAAACAATGCTACATACACTTTAAGAAAAGTAAACACTACTGGAAACAATAATAAAACAAAAGGTGGTGCAGTATTTATCAACGGAACTGGCAATGTCATAGAAAATTCCAAATTCATGAATAACACTGCAGTTACTGAACGTGAATACAACAACAAAACCAATAATCCTTCATTATCAGATGATGGATTTGGTGGTGCTGTATATGTTGGTGCAAATAATGCAAAAATAACCTCAAGTGAATTCAACGATAACAAAGCATGTAACGGATCAGCTTTATACAATGATGCATCAGGCACTGATTTAACCGGTGACAAATTCATCAAAAACCAGGCTTGGTCATACACTTTAGATGTAAATGCTACTCCAAACAGTACTTACTATGGACATAACATTACTATTGAAATAGCAAACTACACTGGAGGAGACAACATCATAAACGGTATTTACAATGCTAAATCAGTTAATGATATTACATTTACTAATGTAAACTATCTTATCAATGATACTGAAACTAACGTTGGAACTACTAGTGAAGCACATCCTGTTTCTGGTGTTGAAAACAGTAATGATGGTGCTTTATTATATCAAGATTCTCTTGAAAGATACCAGACTATTGTTTTAGAATTCATCAGCAACGAAACCGGAAAAGTTGTACGTACTGTATCTGTAAAAACTGATGCATATGGTAATTACACATTAAATGTAACTGGCTTTGCACCAGGAAACTACACAGTTAAAGCATACCACCCAGAAGATAGGAACTACAAATACATCGGTGATTTAACTTCATTTGAGATTTTACCTTATGTGGACATAAACATTACAAAAACAGTTGACAGTTATTACACAATTGTTGGAAATAATGTGACTTTCACAGTTACTGTAAGTAATGCAGGTAATGCTTCAAATGCTTCAAACATTAAAGTCAAGGATGTTATTCCTAGAGCTGCAAACTTGGAATTAGTAAAATCAACTGTAACTAAAGGTACATTCTCACAGGCAGATTGGTCATGGACTATAGATAAATTAGCTAACGGTACAAGTGAAACTTTAACTTTAGTATTTAAAACTACCACTTTAGGTAAATTTAACAATACTGTTAATGTAATCTGTGCTGAAGATGAATGGAATTATACCAATAACAATGCTTCTGTATTATTTGAAGTTGTTATGCTTAATTTAACTATTAACAAAACAGCAAATGTTGAAAGTATTTATGTAATGGAAAACGTTACATTCACAATCAATGTTACAAATAATGCTAAAGTAAACGCAACCAATGTTGCTGTAACTGATATGGTTCCAAAAGGATTTGAATATGTCAAAACTAATGCAACCGGTTATAACAGTAAAACTGGTTTATTAATTATTGATTTAATCAAACCTGGCGAATCTTATATATTTACACTTACCCTTAAAGCTGTAACTAACGGTACTTTAACAAATTATGTCAATGTGACATGTAAGGAAAACAGTACTGTTAAAAAAGCAAATGCAAGTGTTTATGTGATTCCTGTAGTTAATTTAACTGTTGTTAAAACCACTGACTTCAAGAATTATATTGTCGGAGATACTGTTGTATTTACAATTACTGTAACCAACAACGGACCTTCAAATGCTACAAATATCAAAATTAAAGATATACTTGAAGCTGAAGGTTTAGCATTGCTTGAAGGCGATTTAGAACAAACTATTCCGTTCTTAGCAAACGGTACATCTAAATCTATTACAATTAAAGCAAACATTACTAAAATGGGTGACGGTAATTGGACTAATGAAGTAAATGTGACCTGTGATCAAAATGACACAATTAAAACAGCTAATGTTACTGTACATGTTTACAATGTGGATTTAAGAATCGATAAAACTGCAAATGTTACTGATGTTCCTGTAAACGGTTTAATTAACTTCACAATAACTGTTAAAAATCATAGTGATAAGGATGCTCATAATGTTATTATAATGGATACATTAAATAGTGTATTTGAAATAATTCGCGGCAATAATAATATCACTGGTTCAATATTTGACAACAGTTGGATTGTTGAAGTAGTACCTACATTAAACGCTGGAGAATCTTATTCAATATGGTTTGTTGTAAAGGCAAAAACCAATGGAACATATGAAAATACTGCAAAAGTTAACTGTAATGAGGAAAAAACACCGAAATATGATACTGCAACTGTTGTTGTTTATCCTGTTGTGGACTTGAAAGTTAACAAAACTTCCAATGTCAAAGTGGGTGAAAACGTTACTGTAAGCAATAATGTTGTATTTACTATCAATGTAACAAATGACGGAATCTCCAATGCTACTGGTGTTAAAATTACAGATGTCGTTCCTGAAGGATTTGAATTTGTAAGTTCAAGTACTGATGATTATGATAATGCTACCGGTTTATTAACTATCGATTTAATCAAACCTGGTGAATCATACATATTTACAATTACCTTAAAAGTCATTGCTAATGGTACTTTAACTAATACTGTTAATGTTACCTGTAATGAAAATAAAACACTAATAAGTAACAGTTCATCAATTAATGCTATTCCTGTCATATTAACTGTTAATAAAACTGCTAATGTAACTTTAGTTGGAAATAATACTCTTGTTAACTTTACAATTACTGTAAATAACACTGGTATTGCAAATGCAACTAATATTAACGTTACTGATGTTTTACCTGATGGATTTGTATTTGTAGATGCAAGTACTGGTTTCACAAATAAAACTCAGACAGTTAGCTGGACTATTGATAAGTTAAACGGAGGAAACGTAACTAAATTATGGATTCTTGCAAGATCAACTGCTGTAGGCAACTGGTCAAATGTGGTAAATGTAACTTGTAAAGAAAATAAAACTGTAGTTAACGACAAATTCAATGTAACAATCGGATATACCAATATAACTGTTAAAAAGACTGCTAATGTTACTGTAGTAGGTAATAATACTCTGGTTAAATTTACTATTGTTGTAAATAACACAGGTATTGTAAACGCTACTGGTGTGGTTATCAGTGATGTATTGCCTAATGGATTTGTGCTTGTTGGTGCAAGTGATGGTAATGTTACTGATGGTCAGAAAGTTAGCTGGACTATTGATAAGTTAGATATTGGTGATGTTAAAGAGTTCTGGATTGTTGCTAGGTCTAATGCTACTGGTAATTGGACTAATGTTGTGACGTCCTGTTGAATACACTGTTAATAAGACTGTTAATGTTACTGTGGTTGGTAATAATACTTTGGTTAAATTCACTATTGTTGTGAATAATACTGGTGTTATGAACGCTACAAATGTGGTTGTTAGTGATATCTTACCTGATGAATTTGTATTCTACAAAGTAAGTGAAGGAAATGTTACTGATGGTCAGAAAGTTAGCTGGACTATTGATAAGTTTAATACAGGTGATGTTAAAACATTCTGGATAATCGCAAGAACTATTGCAACCAATGCAACTACAAATGTCGTAACTGTAACATCTAAAGAGAATAAAACAAATGTAACAGGCAAAGCTGTTGTCAATGTTGTTGAAATTAACGCAACAATCAATAAGACAGCTAATATTACTGTAATTGGTAATAATACTCTTGTCAACTTTACAATTGTTTTAAATCACACAAGCATTATTAATGCTACTAATGTGACTATCTGTGATGTTTTACCAAACGGATTTGTATTTGATAGGGCAATAGATGGTTATACTCGAACTGGTCAGGAAATCAAATGGCATTTCGACACAGTTAAATCTGGTGAAGTTATTGAACTCTGGATTACAGCAAGATCAAATGCTACCGGCAAATGGAACAATACAGTATCAGTTTCATGTAATGAGAATGCTACAATTATCAGTACTAATGCTACTGTAGATGTTGTTTCTGTTAATGCAACAATTAATAAGACTGCTAATGTTACTGTGGTCGGTAATAATACCTTGGTTAACTTTACAATTGATGTAAACTACACTTCACTTGTAAACGCTACTAATGTAACTATCTGTGATGTATTGCCTGATGGTTTCACATTTGTTGACGCTTCAGAAGGTTACAACCAGACTGGTCAAAAAGTAGAATGGTATTTCGATACTTTAACAAAAGGAGTCTATCAGCTATGGATTGTTGCCAAATCAAACGCTGTTGGCAAATGGAATAATACAGTTTCCGCATCATGTAATGAGAATGCTACAATTATCGGTGATAATGCTACTGTTGATGTTCTTCCGGTTAATGCTACAATTATTAAGACTGCTAACGTTACTTTAATAGGTAATAACACTTTAGTTAAATTCACAATTGGTTTAAACCACACTTCCAGTGTGACTGCTACTAATGTGACTATTCGTGATGTTTTACCTAACGGATTAGCATTTATCAATGCTACTGGAGATAAAATTGTAAATGGACAGGAAATTACATGGCATTTCGATACTTTAACAAAAGGATACTATGAATTTGAAATAGTTGCTAAATCTAATGCTACAGGTATTTGGGATAATACTGTAACTGTATCTTGTAATGAGAATAGTACAGTTATTTCAGATAATGCTACTGTTGAAGTCGCTCCTGTAAATTTAACAGTTATCAAAGAGGTTGACGTCAAATCTGTTGACGTTTTAGGTCTTGTTAACTTCACAATTACTGTAACTAACATTGGTAAAATAAATGTTACTGATGTATCATTTACAGATATCATGGATCTCTCAGCATTCGAAATTAAAGGTTACAATGGAACATTCAAACCAGATGGAAATGAACTTCTATTTGAAATCGGTTCCTTAAAAGTTGGTGAAACATACAAAGTTTGGATTCAGGCTAAAGCTTTAACAAACGGTACTTTCACTAATGTTGTTAATGTGGCTTCTTTCGAAAATAAGACTGCAGGTTATGATAATGTCAGTGTAAAAGTGATTCCTATAGTTAATTTGACTGTTGTAAAAACTGTTAATGTTAAAAAGATTGGTTTAAATGATCTGGTTGTATTCACAATCAATGTAACTAACAAAGGACCTTCCAATGCAACAAATGTTGAAATTCATGATGTTCTTCCAATAGGATTAGAATATTATGATTCAAGTGAAAGTAACTATGTAGATGGTGAAGAATTCATCGTTCCATTATTGTTACCAGGTAAATCATTTGTATTCGATATTATTGCTCTTGCTGAGAAAGTAGGTAACTTCACAAATGAAGTTTACGTTACCTGTGCTCAAAATGACACTGTCAAAGAAGCTAATGCAAGCGTGGAAGTTGTTGTTGTTAATGTAACTGCTGTCAAATATCCGGATAATGCTGTTGTAGGAAACAATTCATTGGTTAACTTCACAATTGAAGTTACAAATGAAGATGTTCTCAATGCTACATACCTGTTTATCTATGATATGATACCTGGCGGCTTTGAATTTGTCAATGCTACTGAAGGTTATTATAAAGAAGGAAACATGGTATTCTGGCAATTTGAAAGATTATCCAATGGTTCAAGCATTAAACTTTGGATTGTTCTAAAAACAAAAGAAGTTGGTAATTTAACTAATGAAGTTGAAGTTTACTATGCTGAAAACAGTTACAGAGTTTATACAAACAGTACTGTAGAAGTAGTTCCTGTTAATTTAACAATTAATAAGACTGCTGGTGCTGATGAGATATATCTAAATGAAGAAATCACATTCACTATAAATGTTACAAATAATGCTATAGTTAATGCAACTAACGTAACTGTAATTGATGTTGTACCTTACGGATTTGAATTTGTCAAATCAAATGCAACAGGCTATGATAATAAAACTGGTAGATTAACAGTTCCTGTTATTGAGGCTGGTAAATCATACATATTTACAATTACCTTAAAAGCAATAACTAACGGCACTTTAACAAATTATGTTAACGTAACATCTAACGAAAATGTCACTGTTGTAAATACTACATCAGATGTAAATGTTCTTCCTGTGGTTAATTTAACTGTCAATAAGACTGTTGATGTGACTGTAATTTATGTTAACGATGAAGTTACTTTCACTGTTAATGTGACTAATAATGGTCCTTCTAATGCTACTGGTGTGAAAGGTTATGATAATGTTACTGGTGTGTTAAACATTGATTTAATTGAAGCTGGTGAGTCTTATGTATTTACTATTACTCTTAAACCAATGACTAATGGTACCTTAACAAATGTTGTTAATGTAACATCTAATGAGAATAAAACCATTAAAAACAGTTCAATTTCAGTTAATGTTACTCCTGTGGTTAATTTAACAGTTAATAAGACTGTTGATGTGACTGTAATTTATGTTAACGATGAAGTTACTTTCACTGTTAATGTGACTAATAATGGTCCTTCTAATGCTACTGGTGTGAAATGTTATTCCTAGTGGTTTTGAATTTGTTAGATCTAGTGTAAATGGTTATGATAATGTTACTGGTGTGTTAAACATTGATTTAATTGAAGCTGGTGAGTCTTATGTATTTACTATTACTCTTAAACCAATGACCAATGGTACTTTAACTAATGTTGTTAATGTAACATCTAATGAGAATAAAACTGTTAAAAATAGTACAATTTCAGTTAATGTTCTTCCTGTGGTTAATTTAACTGTTGTTAAAACAGTTGATGTGACTGTAATTTATGTTAACGATGAAGTTACTTTCACTGTTAATGTGACTAATAATGGTCCTTCTAATGCTACTGGTGTGAAAGTTACTGATTTTTGAATTCGTTAGTGCTAGTGATCGTGGTTATGATAATGCTACTGGTGTGTTAAACATTGATTTAATTGAAGCTGGTGAGTCTTATGTATTTACTATTACTCTTAAAGCAGTAACTAACGGTACTTTAACTAATGTTGTTAATGTGACTTCTAGCGAAAATGTCACTGTTGTAAATACTACATCCGATGTAAACGTTCTTCCTGTAGTTAATTTAACTGTCAATAAGACTGTTGATGTGGCTGAGATTAGTGTTGGTGGTGAAGTTACTTTCACTGTTAATGTGACTAATAATGGTCCTTCTAATGCTACTGGTGTGAAAGTTACTGATGTTGTTCCGGCAGGATTTGAATTCGTTAGTGCTAGTGATCGTGGTTATGATAATGCTACTGGTTTATTAACTATTGGTTTAATCAAACCTGGTGAGTCTTATGTATTTACTATTACTCTTAAAGCAGTAACCAACGGTACCTTAACAAATGTTGTTAACGTGACTTCCAGCGAAAATGATACTGTTGTTAACTCTTCAATCAGTGTAGATGTAACTCCTGTAGTTAATTTAACTGTTGTTAAAGTTGCTGATATGGATGACGCTACTATTGGTGATGTTATTACATTCACTATTACTGTAACCAATAACGGTCCTTCTAACGCTACTAACATTAAAGTCATTGATGTATTGGATTATGGCTTAACTTTAATTAGTGGAGAGTTAGAATCAGTTATTCCGTTCTTGGCAAGTGGTAACTCTACAACTGTTGTTGTTAAAGTTAGAACTACTGCTAAAGGTGATTACATGAACTGTGTAAATGTATCCTGTGATGAAAACAGCACTGTTAAATCTGCAAACGCTTCTGTCCATGTATTCGAAACCGACATGAAAATTAATAAGACTGCTAATGTCACTTCTGTTGATGTAAACGGCCTTGTTAACTTTACTATTGTTGTTAAAAATCATGGTAAGTCTAATGCTACCAATATTCATGTTACTGATGAATTAAAAGGCGCATTTGAGTTTGTTGATGCTAGTGCAGGTTACACAAGAGATGGCCAGACTATTGTTTGGAACATTCCTAAATTGGCTAATGAAATTGAATACAGTCTTTGGATTGTTGTTCGTGCATTGACCAATGGTACATTTGACAATATCGCTCATGTAAACTGCAGCGAAGAGGAAACTGTTAAAAACAGCACTTCAACTGTAAACGTTACTCCTGTAGTTAACTTAACTGTTGTAAAAACAGTAGATGTGACTGTAATTTATGTTAACGATGAAGTTACTTTCACTGTTAATGTGACTAATAACGGTCCTTCCAATGCTACCGGTGTAAAAGTCAGTGATGTTGTTCCTAGTGGTTTCGAATTCGTTCGCGCTAGTGATAGTGGTTATGATAATGCAACTGGTGTATTAAACATTGATTTAATCAAAGCAGGTGAATCTTACGTATTTACTATTACTCTTAAAGCAGTAACCAACGGTACTTTAACAAATGTTGTTAACGTGACTTCCAGTGAGAATGATACTGTTGTTAGCTCTTCAATCAGTGTAGATGTAACTCCTGTAGTTAATTTAACTGTTGTTAAAGTTGCAAGCACTGATGATGCTTTAGTTGGTGATGAGATCACTTTCACAATTACTGTAACCAATAACGGTCCTTCTAACGCTACAAACATTAAAGTCCTTGACATCCTTGATGAAAAAGGCTTTGAATTAGTAAGTGGTGATTTAGAAAATGTTATTCCGTTCTTGGCTAGTGGTGAGTCAGCTACAATAACTGTTAAAGTTATAACAATCGCTGAAGGTTCATTCATGAATGTGGTTAACGTATCATGCATTGAAAATGAAACTATCAGGTCTGCTAATGATACTGTGAATGTTTACACAACTGATATGAAAATTAATAAGACTGCTAATGTCACTTCTGTTGATGTAGAAGGCCTTGTTAACTTCACAATAGTTGTTAAAAATCATGGTTCTACTAATGCAACCAATGTTCATATTATTGATGAGCTAAGTAGCGAATTTGAGTTTGTTGATGCTAGTGCTGGTTACACAAGAGATGGTAAAACCTTTGTTTGGAACATTCCTAGTGTTGCTAGTGAAGATTCATACTCAGTATGGATTGTTGCTCGTGCATTAACCAATGGTACATTAAGCAATATCGCTCATGTGAACTGCAGCGAAGAGGAAACTGTTAAAAACAGCACTTCAACTGTAAACGTTACTCCTGTAGTTAATTTAACAGTCAATAAGACTGTTGAAGTGGCAGAAGTTAGTGTTGGTGGTGATATTACTTTCACTGTTAATGTGACTAATAACGGTCCTTCTGATGCTACTGGTGTAAAAGTAACTGACGTTGTTCCTGAAGGCTTCGAATTTGTAAGTTCAAGTACTGGTGATTATGATAGTGAAACTGGTTTGTTAACCGTTCCGGTTATTAAAGCTGGTGAATCTTACGTATTTACTATTACTCTTAAAGCAATGACCAATGGTACTTTAACTAATGTGGTTAACGTAACATGCGCTGAAAACGATACTGTTGTTTCCACTTCAGTTGATGTTGATGCAGTATATGACGTTAATTTAACTGTTGTTAAAGTTGCTGACACTGATGATGCTGCTGTAGGTGATGAAATTACATTCACAATCATTGTAACCAATAATGGTGTTTCCAATGCTACAAACATTAAAGTCAAAGACATCCTCGATGAGGAAGGATTTGAATTAATAAGCGGTGATTTGGAAAGTGTTATTCCGTTCCTGGCAAGCGGTGATTCAGCTAATGTTGTTGTTAAAGTCAGAACAATCGCTAAAGGTACTTATATGAATACAGTTAATGTGTCCTGTACTGAAAACGATACTGTTGTATCTGCAAATGCTACTGTGAATGTTTACACAACTGATCTCAAGATTAATAAGACTGCTAATGTCACTTCTGTTGATGTAGGTGGCCTTGTTAACTTCACAATTGTTGTTAAAAATCATGGTAATTCTAAAGCAACTAATCTCCACATTAGTGATGTTTTAGATGATGCATTCAAATTCGTAGATGCAAGCGGTACCTACACTGTCGACGGACAAAACATTGTCTGGACTATTGACAGTCTTGACGGTGAGGCTACATCTGCTGTTTGGGTAGTTGTTAAAGTATTATCTAACGGTACATTTGAAAACGTTGCACATGTAAACTGCAGTGAAGAGGATACTCCTAAAAACAGTACAACAACCGTAAACGTGTTAGGTTCAAGCATGAACATTACTGTTAAAGCAAACGATGAATTTGTTTACTCAGGTAATCAGACTTCTTTCACAATTACAGTTACAAACGCTGGCGAAACTGTGCTCAATGGTATATCAATTAAGGAAAATATTCCTGAAGGTTTAATTTATGACCATTTCACTGGCTCTAACTGGACTTATGATGGAGAATTCCATTATAATGGTTCTTTAGCTGTTGGTGAAAGTGTTGATTTAATCGTTGTCGTAAATACTACCAAATCCGGTGATTTCTTATTTGAAGCTACCGCAAGCGCAGACTATACTGATGATGTCAGTGACAGTGACAATGTTTTAGTCTACACTCCGGCTTTAACAGTCCGTGAAATATCTAATAATCCACGTGCTGTAGTTGGTCAAACTGTAAGCTTTACAGTTGTAGTTACTAACACTGGTGATTGTGATTTAAGTGGAGTTTACACAGTAAACAACTTCCCAGAAGGATTAATCTACACTGGATATGATGGTGACTCATGGAATAAGTTAGCTAGTGGTCTTTTAGGCGCTGAAATGCCTAGCTGGACTCAAGACGGTGATAAATTCATATACTCTGGAATCTTAAGAGTAGGTGAATCCGCTAACTACACACTTTACTTCCAGACCACCAGAACAGGTGTATTCACTCCTGAAGTTGTTGCTAACTCTGACTTGACAAGTGGTGCTTATTCAAACAACACTACTGTTGTAGTCGCTCCTGAACTTGAAGTAAAACAGGACATCGATAAATCCAAAGTTGAAGTAGGTGAAAAAGTCAAAATTACAGTTACTGTAACTAATACAGGAGGCTGTGATTTAGGTGATGTATATGTAATTGAAAACGTCCCTGAAGGCTTAAAATACAACTCTTTCACCGGTGACGGATGGACCAAAGTAGGTGATAAATTCATTTACAACGGTGTATTAGGCATTGGTGAAAGCGCAAGCTTTACTATGGAATTTACTGCTGTTAAAGAAGGTAATGTAAATAACGGTATTTCTGCAGGATCAAATATGACTGAAGAGGTTGACGATGATGTTGATGTGGAAATAGTCAACAAGACTAAACCTGCTCCAGGTCCTGAGCCAACTCCGGGTCCAACTCCGGATCCTACTCCAAGTCCTGAAAATGAAACTGTAGAAAAAACAGATGAATTTAACAAACCTGTTGTCATGAGAGAAACTGGTAACCCAATAATCCTGTTATTATTGGTTATTCTTGCACTCATACCTTTAAAACGAAGAAAACACTAAAATTTAATATTTAAATTGGAGTTTTTAAAACTCCTACTTTTTTTAATTTTTTTATATACAAATTATTTTCAATCTAACTATTTTTTAAAACTTATTTCCATTGAGTATTTATAGTATTAAGACTATAATATTAATACATTATAACATTTTACAATTTTAAATTGTACAAATCATTAAAATGGAGGTAAATATTTTGTCTAAACTGAAATTTATTGCGATATTGTTAGTATTGATATCTTTTTTATTTATTATTCCAGCAAGCTTTGCTGAAGATAATCAGACTGATATTGCTTTAACTGGAGGTGATGTTGACATTTTAGCCAATGATTATTACTTTGATGCTAATATTGACAATGATACAGGTGATGGGACAAAATTGAACCCTTATAAAGAGCTGACTCTGTCAAGAATCGAAGATAATTCGATTATTCACTTGGCAAATGGAGGGTATTCTCTAAAATGGAATGGTTATGCGAATAATGTAACTATCATTGGTGAGAGTAGAGAAAGCACCGTTATTAATGCACAGGGTACTACTCTATCTGCCAGTTCATTAACTCTTTGTAATCTAACTCTTATCCGAGCTCCTATTTCAGCCAGTGGCAATCTGACCGCAATTAATTCAGTTTTTAAGGATTCAGCAAAAAGTGTTATTACTTCATCAGGCAACAATTGCTACATAAATCTTATTAACTGTACTTTTAACAATAATAACTATCTGTCAGGCACTGGCTCTGCAATCAATATGAAAGGCGGTTATTTAAAGATCAATGATTCAGTATTTTCCAATAATTATGCCCATTACTCAGGTGGGGCTATTTATGCAGATGGAGTTAATGCAACTGTATCCAATTCCAAATTCATTAATGATACTTCCCTAAATGATGCTGGAGGCGCAATATTTATAATTGATTCACCGCAGTTTGCATGCATTAATGTGGAATTTAATAATTGTATGGCTCTTTTTGGAGGAGCTGTAACTTCATTAAGTTCAAATTTGAATCTAACTAAGTCAACAGCAAAAAACAACAAGGCATCATACTATGGAGGTGCTGTTTTTGCAATGTATGATACTTTCACAGTTGATTCTTCTGTTTTTATAAATAACTCCGCTCATGATGCCGGTGCATTATATGTTGATGCAGTGGACATTTTCAATATTTATTCTAACCTATTTGAAAATAATTATGCATCCGGAACTGCAGGTGCGGTATATTCAGTCTTAAGCGAGTACTTCTATGATTCAATTTTTGATGAAAAACTCAATAACACATTCATCAATAACTCTGCAGCTTTTGAAAATGACGTTTATGCAAGTTCTATGATTAACTTAACAATCGGTGACAGCAATTATAACCTTGTACGTTATAATGCATCATTTAACGGGACATTGCCTTCAAGTTATGATTTAAGAGATTACAATCAGGTAACTTCTGTTAAACATCAGGACAACGGAGGTAACTGCTGGGCATTTTCAGCAATTGCAGCCCTTGAATCAGCAATCCTGAAAGCAAGCGGAATAAATTATGACTTATCCGAAGAAAATATGAAAAATATAATGTCTATGTATTCAGATTATGGTTGGGCTATGACAACTAATAAGGGCGGATACGATAAGATGGGTGTAGGATATCTGACAAGCTGGCTGGGTCCTGTAAATGAAACTGATGACGTTTATTCCGGAAGCTCATTATTGTCTCCTGTTCTGCACAGTTTTTATCATGTTCAAAACATTTTGTTCTTTACAAGGTCAAATTATACTGATAATGATGCAATTAAAAAAGCAATCATGGATTATGGGGCTGTTTCAACAAGTATATACTGGGGCAATTCTATTCCTAATGGAAAAAGCTATTATTATTCAGGCTCTTCAGGTGCAAACCATGCAGTAGCTATTGTCGGATGGGATGATAACTATTCTGCATCCAATTTCAAAAATCCATCCAATTCCAAAAACCTGCCTGAAGGGGATGGTGCATGGATTATTAAAAATAGTCACGGAACCACTGGTGGAGATAAAGGATTTTATTATGTGTCTTATTATGATACCAAACTGGCACAGTTAGGAAAAGTTGTTTCATATGCAATCGTTTTCAATGACACTATAAGATTTGATAAAAACTACCAGTATGACATTGCAGGAAGAACAGATAACTTTTTCAATACTACAGACACTGTATGGTATAAAAACAAGTTCATTGCAACTGACAATGAATATTTGGCAGCTGTTTCCACATATTTTGAAAAAGAAACAGACTGGGATTTGTCCGTTTATGTGAATAATGCTTTAAAATTAACACAGTCAGGTCATTCACTTCCAAGCTATTCCACAATTAATTTGGACAAGGTTATTCCTCTAGAAATCGGAGATATCTTTGAAGTTGTATTCAAAATAACTGTAAAAGGCGATGCGGGTGTACCGATTTCAGAAGCGGTATCTCTAAATCATGAAATATATTCTGAAAATATTTCATTTGTAAGCTATGACGGTAAAACATGGTCTGATTTTTATGATTTGCCGTGGACATATCCTGATCATACTTATGCATCTCAGGTTGCATGCATTAAGGCATTCACTGTTTTGGAAAAACTCAATACTTACGTCGATTTAAAAGTTCTAAATACATATAATCCTTGTGAATTTTCAGCAACAGTCTATACTCAGGATGGAGCTGTCGTAAAATCAGGTTTCGTTACTTTCAATATTGAAGGAAAAGACATTAAAGTTAATATTGAAAATGGAGTTGCTAAATTAACATACTTATTTAATGATTTTGACAACAACACTGTAACTGCTTCTTTTGCAGGTGAAGGATATGTTTCCAATTCCACAACCACCACATGTGACGTAAATTATGTAAATCTGACTGCAAGTGATGTGGAAGTGTATTTTTTATCAATTATTTCATTTTCCGCAAAGCTGACTGACAGATACGGAAATGCAGTTGCAGATAAGGAAATCATATTTGCAGTTAACAATAAGACTTACAGCGTCAAAACCAACTCAAAAGGTATGGCAACCATTAATCCGTATTTGGATTTAGGATCTCACACTGTTGTTATAGGCTTTAATGATACTTTAGGTAAATGTTTCAATAATTTGACAAAAACTATAACTGTTAAATCCACTATAACCCTTCCTAGTATAGCAAAATATACCTACAATTCCATTTTCTCACCAGTACTTCTTGATTCAAATGGAAATGTATTGAAAAATAAAGAAGCGGCAATTATCATTGACAATGAATCATATCCTGTAAAAACAGATGCAAATGGTGTTATTGACTTCAATGTTTTACTGGTACCTGGCACTTATGAGCTAACAGTCATAAATCCGTACACAGGCGAGTTCAAAACCCAGACAATCAAAGTTGTTAAAAGAATCACAGAAAATAAAGCACTTACAATGTATTTCGGTTCAGGCTCAAGCTATAAAGTAAGGGTTTATGATGATAATGGAAACGTTGCAAAAGGTGTTAAAGTCACATTCAAAATCAATGGCAAGACATATACTCGAACAACAGATTCCAATGGTTATGCTGCTCTTAAAATTTCTCTGCAGGCAAATACATATACAGTTGAAGCAAGTTATAAAGATTTCAATGTTTCCAACAAAATAGTCGTAAAACCTACACTGATTTTAAAAGACAAATCAGTTAAAAAGTCAAAAACTTTCTCATATACTGTAAAACTGCTTTCAAATAAAGGCAAAATCTTAAAAAACAAGTATGTTAAAGTGAAATTCAAAGGTAAAACCTATAAAGCCAAAACCAATTCAAAAGGAATTGCAACATTCAAAATTAAAGTAAATTCAAAAACAGGCAAGTTCACATTGACTGCGACTTACGGTTCTGCAAAAATAAGTAAAAAGATAACAGTTAAAAAATAAGGTTAAAAATAACCTTATTTATTCGCTTTAATTAAATTACGGGCTGCTTTTAAGTCAGTATTATATATGTGGCCGGAGGTTGAGTGGTAGTGAACTCCGCCGAAGTTTAATTTTTCACCAACAATTTCCTTGTTGACTTCTTCTTTCATTTTAAGTCCTAAATATGCTATGAAAAACATGTTTGAGTAAAATGCGCCGAATATATCGTTACTTCTGAATATGCAGTGTATTGTCAGTTCATTGTCACGCACAATACATTGAAGGAACTGTAAACATGGAATATCTTCTCTGTCAGCATCCAATTGCGGGTCGATTGTTACTGCAACTGCTCTGTTTGATCCTGTAGCGGTCAGTATTCTTTGTTTCATTGTATTGAACTGGTCAACATCAAAATGAGCATATATACGGTTAGGGTATGTGTATACAAATCCCTGGTCATCAGGATTTTCAGCTGATTTTACATATTCGTATAATGCATCACTTTTTATAGGACAGCCTTCCATATCGAATTTTCCTGCTTTAATGTCTTTTAAAAGCATTTCAGGAGTGTAATGTTGATATTTGGCTCTGAATTTCAAATCAAACGGATCATCAATTATATAAAAATTTCCTAAGCTTTCAATTAGGTGGTGGTTTGAGTCTTTATAAGTTTCTTTTCCCTGTTTTAGGATTTTATCTACAAAATCTAAATAACATTGATTAATATTTAACATAAAAAAACACCCTTAAATTAAATAAATTTATGTTATGTTTGATATATAAAATTAGTTATGGGTAATTGATATTTATTAATTGCAGTTGTTTTATTGTTTATTCTAGTCGTTGCCGGTGTTGCGATTTAAATAATAATTAATAATCAGTTTAAAGAACCTGATAAAATATCTGATAGTGGTAATGTGAATATATCCTGAAAAATGGCGATATTTTATTTGCTGTGAATGATGATGCTATGTAATCATATGGATTTTTATCAAAAATTATGTATTTTTATTTTTTCATATACATTTACATTTTTTATTTCTAAAAATTAGTTAACTACTTTTATTATTTTAACTGTAGCTATTATAATTTTAATGAAATTATAAATTAATTTTAATTTAATTAATCCTAATTTCATTTATTCGAGCACTTATTTTCATTGACTTTTCTTACAACTTTTGCAGGGATGCCTGCAACAATTGTGTTGGCCTCGACATCTTTTGTAACGACTGCACCTGCAGCAATAATGGCACCGTCACCGATTGTAACTCCCGGCAAAACTGTCACGTTGGAACCTAACCATGCTCCGGTTCCGATTTTAACAGGTGCAGGTAGTAAATTTGCTCTTTTTTCAGGATCTTCCTGATGGTTCAATGTTAAAATGCATGCATTATGTCCTATCAATACATTGTCTCCAATATAAACTCCTCCCTGATCCTGCATTGTACAGTTTGAGTTTATAAAAACATTCTCTCCAAGATGGATGTTTTTTCCGCAGTCTGTGTGGAAAGGCGGAATAAGCCTTAATGACTCGTTTACAGGCTGTGAAGTAAGTTCTGAAAATATTTCTCTGATTTCATCTTCTGTGTGATATTCACAGTTTAACTTACTTTTAATTCTTGTGGCTTCAAGAAGCAGTTCATCAAACATTTCCTGAATTTCAGATGGACTTTCAACTTCTTTTCCGCTATTAACATAATCTAAAAAATCTTTTAAATCCATTATATCACTATTCTAGTATTTGTTGTCATAACTTATTATAATTGTTGTGATTTTGTAAAATTGTTCTAAGTTCGTAAAATTGCTCTTATTTAGTTAATTATGCTTGGAATATCTTTTGGATAAGTTTAGGTCAAGTTTGGGAAAAAATTTTTATATTATTTTATTCAATTTGAATATATATGAATTTTAGGTGGTTTTCATGAATTTAAAATATGATGATGTGGGATGTCTTTTGCAGGGAATATATGATTTGTCCCTGGATGAGATTGAACATGAGTTTGTGGCCGGAAAATCAAAAAGAAGGCATGATATCTTTGAAAAGTATAAGTATCACCTTAATGAAATAAAAGATACAAATTGCTGTTTGAATCATTGGATTGATGGGAGTTTTGTTACTTTAAAGGAAAATCCCGATGATATTGATACATTTACAGAATTTGATGGTGTTAAGGCCAAAAAATTAGGAATTCTTGATGAAATAGATAATATTATTTATGATGCTCCTTTTAGAACAAATAATTTTTGTCATTCTTTTAGAGTGTTTAAGGTTCCTCAATCCTGGAAGAAGGATTATGATGAGTATATAAAAATTAAATCAAGGATATTATTTATATTATTTCCTTCGGATAGTAGAACAGGTAATGTAAAAGGGTTTTTAAAATTAAAAATGGTGAGTTAAATGTTTTTCAATACTATTAAGGAATATGATGAAGAATTAAAAGATATTGAAGACATGTTAAATGATATGGAAAAACGCATTGAGCTATATCCTGATAGGGTATTAACAAAAGGAAATTACCGAACATTAAAAGAGATTTATAATATCATTCTCAATGATAAAAATGATTTTCTCGCGATGATGGAAGAAAGCATTAATCTCCACATTTCTGGTGATGAGGTGAAAAATCATAACATTTCTCTTCCAATCATTATGGGTCTTTTTGGTAACTTTCAGGATTTAACTACTCTCCTGTCAAATTTTCTGAAAGATTCCAGAAACTATGCTTTCGAAAGTCATGACTTAAAACTTGAAGAAGTTTCCAGCGGATCCATTCAGATACTATTTTCAATGGATGAGAATATAACTAATCTGGAGGAGGTCTATTTAAATCATCAGGTCTTTGAGAAGCTTTTGGATTTGGTTGACTGTAATATTGATGATTTGGATAAACAGATTGATGTTATTGGCACTGACTCCCTGATGGCATATAAAAAATTCCTTAAAATTCTCATTGATAATGAACTGGATTTTACTCTTGAGAATAATTCAAGAAAAGTGGGTCTGACACATGAGGAGGCTTTGAAAGTATATAAAAAAATAGATGATGGTATTTAATTGCAAGCGAATTTTACCATCAAATCAAATAATTCTTTAGCTTTATCAGTTGAATCCTGCTCTGTAATGTCTTCAGGGATTTCATAAACGAAAGTAGGATATCCTCCCTGAGCTATTGGTTTTGATACCAGAACAGCAGAAGTGGATTTGTACTCCTCATTACCTGTTACAGGATAATAGTTGAAATCACTGCTTTCATTAACCTTTTTGGCAATATCAACTGAAGCGTTATCCATTTCAGGGGTAGCCAGATAAAATCCTTCACCGTAAGTCGGCATATGTGAATGGCTTATGATTACACAGTCAGCATCGGATTTGGTCACATCAGGATTTACAAAATCATGAACAAGGCTTTCACCGTTTGCTCTTCCTTCGTTATAGTCCTGTGGATTTTTTGTCACGTTTGTCTGATAATGGATAATTTTAACGTCCTTGTGATTTTGAACATACTCTTTTGCTGCTTTAATTTCCGGATCAATTGACAGCGGTTCTCTTGGGTGGATTCCTGTAATTAAAGCTATAGTCTTATCGGCGCTTGCATCACCGTAAATGAACTTTTCAACAGTTCCGTTTGTGGTGTTTCCCAATACGCTGCCTTGAGTCGGTGTAGTTATCGGATTGGATTCAAATAGAATTAATCCTGCAAGAACTATCAAAATTGCAACAATAATTATTATTTTTGTATTTCTCTGCAAAGTTTCACCTTGAATTAGATTATAGTTTCATTCATATATAATTTTTAACAATAATCCAATTCTAAAAAAGTTTATACTTTAAATTTCAAAATAGTATTTGATGTATAGTGGCAGTGATTTATCTGTTTTATGGTTAAAAAAAATTAAAAATCTGGATTCCAAAAACCGTCTTGTCCATGGTGAAATATATTCCAAAGATGGCAGTATTCTGGATTTTGAAATCGAGGGAAATTCTGTTTAAGCAAAGGTTGAGGGGCTCCCGGAGATATTTTTGATGTTGAAATTGCCTTTAGACAAATTTCCAATTCAGACAGAGAGTTTATCACTGATTATATTTTTAAAAATTATTTCTTATTCTCTGAACTTTTAAACGATAACATTCCTGAGGAGTTATTTGACACTAAGGTTAAATTGCTGCAGGATTCTTTAAAAGACTTTAAAATTATTGAAAATTATCTTTCCGAATACTGGTCAATATTTGATTTTATTAATAAAGGTTATCTGCTTTCCTTAAAGGAATTCAAAAACAGGTTCATGAAACCTATTGAAAATGATCGGGACATGGAAGTTTTAGAGGACTTCAAAAAGATTACTTCTCCCTTCATTTTAAGAAGGCATAAAAGTGATAAAGCTATTATTAAAGATTTGCCTGAAAAGGTCATTAATGATGTCTACTGCAATTTGACGTTAAAGCAGGCTTCATTATATGATGAAACTCTCAACGCACTGATTCGTGATGTTGAAGATAGTGTTGGCATTCAAAGAAAAGGGCTTGTTTTAAAATTAATCAATTCACTTAAACAAATCTGCAATCACCCTTCACACTATCTGAAACTGGATGAATTTGAAATTGAGGAATCCGGAAAGATGCAGGTTCTCATGAATATTTTAGAAAACATAATTGATTCGGATGAATCGGTACTGATTTTTTCACAGTATGTTGAGATGGGTAAAATTATTAAAAGACTTGCGGAGGAAAAATTTGGCCGGGAAGTTCTTTTCCTTCATGGAAGTGTTCCACATCGCAAAAGGGATGAAATGATTGACAGATTCCAGAACGGCGAAGCAAATATTTTCATACTGTCTTTAAAGGCTGGAGGCATTGGTCTTAATTTAACTGCTGCTACAAATGTTATCCATTATGATTTATGGTGGAATCCTGCTGTTGAAAACCAGGCAACCGACAGGGCTTACAGGATTGGTCAAAAGGATAATGTAATGGTATATCGATTCATAACAACTGGAACGCTTGAAGAACGCATCAACCAAATCCTTTTGGATAAACGTGAACTGGCTGAAATCACCATAGAATGTAATGAAAAGTTCATAACTGAAATGTCAAATGAAGATTTAAAGGAAATGCTGAAATTAAGGGAATAGTTTAGAGAGGTTCCTTGTTTTGGGTGTTTAATGTATGATAGTAATATCCCTTTTGAGCCAATAGCTCTTCATGGGTTCCGGACTCGATAATCTCTCCGTTTTCAATGACTATGATTTTATCGGCGTTTTTGATTGTTGACAGTCTGTGAGCTATTATAAAGCTTGTCCTATTTTCCATTAATTTATCCATTGCCCTTTGAATAAGCTTTTCGGTTCTAGTATCAACACTTGATGTTGCTTCATCCAGAATAAGAACCTCTTTTTTCGAAAGAATTGTTCGGGCAATTGTTAGAAGCTGTTTCTGGCCGTGTGAAATGTTGTCCGAATCCTCATTTAAAACGCTTTCATAACCTTCAGGGAGCTGTTTAATAAAATTGTCGCTGTAAACCTGCTTTGATGCATCAATAACTTCTTCATCTGTCGCATCAAGATTTCCGTAGCGGATATTGTTTGCAATCGTATCTGAAAAGAGCCATGAGTCCTGAAGCACCATGCCGATAAGTGATCTTAGAGAATGCTTGTCGTATTCCTCAATGTTTACACCGTCAATTCTAATCTCGCCTGAGTCAATATCATAAAATCTCATAAGCAGCTTGACGATTGTAGTTTTGCCCGCTCCTGTTTCACCGATGATAGCTATTTTTTGGCCTTTTTTAACGGTAAAGGACAAATTCTTAATGATTTTTTCGTTAGGAGTGTATCCGAAGCTTACGTTTTCAAAGGTTATCTCATCCCTGATTTCTGTAATCTGTTTGGTGGATGGATTTTCCTCATCTTCAAAGTCCAGAAATTCGAAAATTCTCTCGGATGCAGCCATTGCAGTCTGAATAAGGTTCATTACACGTGTAATCTGCTGAATTGGTCTTGTGAAGTTCTGGACATACTGGAAGAATGCCAGAATATCTCCGACAGCTATTGCTTTTTGAAGTACGAATACTGCGCCTAAAACGGCTATTGCAACATATGCGAAGTTGGATATGAAGTTCATCAGAGGTCCGTTAAGGCTTGAAAAGAACTGTGATTTCCATTCCTGGTCAAACCACATGTCATTGTCCTGGTTGAATTTTTCTATAGATTCATCCTCCTGGTTGAAGGCACGGATAATGTCATGTCCGCTGAATGTCTCCTCAATCTGCGCATTCAGAGACCCTTTAAACACAAGCTGTTTTAAAAAATAGCTTTGTGAGTGTTTTGTAATGAATCTGATAACCAGAAATGCTATTGGAATTAAAACAATTGTTGCAAGGGTCATCCAGATATTTATGGTAAGCATCATCAGGAATACTCCGACAATGGTTATTATTGCAGTCAGCATCTGAAGGAACGTCTGTGTTATTCCGTTTTGAAGGGAATCAACATCGTTTGTAATTCTTGATAGGATATCTCCTCTTTTATTCTCATCAAAGCTGTCCATGGGAAGATGAGTAATCTTTTCCATCAGCCTTTCCCTTAAATCGTAGCTGATTTTTGTTGATATTTCTATCAGCAAATAGCTTTGAAGGTATGAAAATACTGCACTGGTGATATACAGTACTACAACGATTGTCAGTGTGTTTATAAGACTTTCAAAGTCAATTGAACCTGTATTGTGAAGGATATTGTTGATTCCGTCAAATATTATTGTTGTTGCATATCCAATCATCAGAGGCGCAATAATGCTGAAAAGCGTTGAAAGCACCGCACATATTACAGTTATCGCCAATTTCAGTTTATGGTCTTTAAGAAGACCCAATATATTTTTAATGGCCTTTCTGTTGTCAACAGGCTTTTCCGGAGGCTTTCTTCTTATAGGTCTCGGACTCATAATGTCGCCTCCATACTGTCAATTTGGGTTTTTACAATGTCCCTGTATATATCGCAGCTTTCCAAAAGCCCGTCATGTGTTCCTCTGTCAACAATCTCTCCGTTGTCAATCACTAAAATCTCATCTGCATCCATGATTGTTGAAATCCTTTGAGATACAATCAGTATGGATGAATCATTAAGGTCTTTGAGATTGTTTTTAACCTTGCGTTCGGTATTCATGTCAAGTGCTGAAAAACAGTCGTCAAAAAGATAAAAGTCATGACGGCCGATAATCGCCCGTGCAATGGAAAGGCGCTGTTTCTGGCCTCCTGAAAAATTGGAACCTCCCTGTGTTACCTTCTCTTCGAGATTATCTACAAAATCGACCTGAGCTAAATCAAGTGCATTTTCGATTTCCTCATCTGTCGCATCGCTTTTTCCAATCTGCATATTTGATTTGATATCTCCCTGGAAAAGAATTGCCTTTTGAGGTGTGAAACTGATTTTGGACCTTAATGTCTTCAGGTTGAAATTTTTAATGTTTCTGTTGTCAATCAGGATTTCACCTGAACTTGGATCCTGAAGCCTTGGAATCAGATTGAGGATTGTGGATTTTCCGCTTCCTGTACCTCCGATAATTGCAGTGGTTTTGCCAGGTTTCAGTGAGAAATTAATGTCTTTAAGGGTTTCCTTTTCACTTCCCGGATACTTGTAGCAGACGTTTTTAAATTCAATTGTAGGATTATCACTGATTTGTGTAATTTCACCGTCGGTTATTGTAATTTCAGTATTTAAGACTTCGCTTACACGCCTTCCGGAAACAAGTATTCTTGGAAGCATAATCATAAATCCTCCAATCATCAAAAATGATGTTACGATTTGTGTTGAATACTGGATAAAGGCTATAATCTGGCCTGTAAGAAGTGAGCCGTCAAGTGCGCCGAATGCCCCATAGTAAAGAATTAAAACAATCATGAAATTCATTATCAGCATCATCAGAGGAAGCATTACAAGCATGTTTTTGAATACATAGATATTGACGTCGTAAAACTCCCTGTTGACCTTCTGGAATTTTGCCTCTTCAAAATCCTGTCTTACAAAAGCTTTTATAACCGGTATTCCGATGAGAATTTCTCTTGAGGTTCTGTTGATTTTATCGATGATTTCCTGAGTTATTTTAAAGTATGGAAGCACTCTTACAATAACTATGACTAAAAGGAGAACTACTGCAAAGAAAGTAACAAGGATAATCCATGAAAGGTCGGTTCCAAGCTCAAATGCCTTGATTATACTTCCGACACCCAATATAGGTGCAAAAAGCATTGTTGTAAAAATCATTCCCAAAACGTTCTGAAGCTGGTTTATGTCATTTGTTGAGCGGGTAATCAGTGATGAGCGTGAAATGCTGTTAAGTTCGTGGTTTGAAAATCTTAATACCTTTTTGTATACGATTTTCCTTAAATCCTTGGCATATCCTGATGAGACTCTGCTTGAAAAATAGGACACTCCGACAGTTGCAAATGCTGATATTGCCACCATTATAAGCATTACTGTACCTATATCTATGATGTATTGAAAATCAGCATTCTGAATTCCTATATCCACAATGCCTGCAGTGTACTGTGGCAGTGTCAAGTCGCAGTATGCCTGCACAAGCAGAAACAGGAAAATAAGAAAAATCTGCGGAATTTTATTTTTGATAGGTTTTAATAATTTTTTCATAAGCTCATCTGGATTTGTTGAATAATCACTTTTTTAATTTAAGGATATAAAAACTATTGGGATGGCGTTGTTAATAATAGTGGAAGATTATATAAATTTCTTCCACAAATCGGTCTGTAAAACACTGTTTTCAGCTAGCTTTTCAAGCTTTAAAAATAGCTCCCACGGCATGGATACATTCATATAGTCATTTGGTATGAAGTGTTTTATTTTGCTTCTTCCTGCAAAATCAATCGGTCCCAAAACCATGTTTGGGTCGTCACTTTCACCTTCCCTGAATGTAAAGCATCCAATAGACTGGCATGATGATGCCTGTGGTGTCATGATACATGCTGAGTTGTCCCTGAATGATGAATTGATCTGAATCATTGCTGTCAGTTCAATCGGGTTGACAGTAAATATTACTGATTCTGGAATTTCACCTTCTTTTAAATTCTCAATGCCTTTAAAAATAACGTACTGGCCTTCATCATAAACAGGTCTTGATTTTATACCTGCTTTTGCAGTTTCAAAATCACTGTAAATTCTCTCACCGTGCCTGAACATTTCACGGGCATGCTTCGGCATATGTTCAAGTCTTTTTTCATATGCTTCTCTATCCGGTGCTGAGTCAACTCCCAGGCTTAAAAATGTTGCCTGAAAATCAACTGCATCTTCGTTTGGAAGTCCTGACCCCCATCCGAAACCTACAGCTATTCCTCCGCAGGCAATATGTTCACGGCCGAAATAGGTTGTTTTTCTTTTTGCAATAGTCTGTGCAACAAAACTCATTACACATCCTCCTTTTCCCTCTTTCGGACCTGTGGCTTTTTCAGGTATTTCGTCGCTTTTGAGTAATACTATTGGCGGAAATTTCATGTCAAGTTCCTGTGATATAATGCTTTTCATATTAACTACCTCACTATTATTTTAATTTTTGGTGTAAAAATAAGTGATGGAAATCTTTTTAATTCAGCTGACAATAATTATTATTATGAATATTTATTCTTATTTTACCGACGGTGCCGCAACAATGGTTAAGGAAAACGGCAAATATATTCGAAAGGAAGGTGGCTGGGCATTCATACTTATGATAAATGGTGAGAAGGACTCAAATCAATCTGGAGGGTGCAGACTGACAACCAACAACGAAATGGAACTCTATGCAATATATGCCGCAATGAGGGATTTTTTAGATAAGTCCTCACCGGGTGATAAAATTGAAATATACACAGACAGCGGATACTCTATCGGAATATACACTCAATGGGCTAAAAACTGGGTTAAACGTGGCTGGAGAAAATCCGACGGAAAGACAATTGAAAACCTTCGGATTGTAAAGACAACCTGGAATATGATGAAAAAAATCGAAGATATGGGTTGTGAAATCCTTTTTGTTAAAGTCAAAGGACACTCCAACAATGTATTGAACAATGAAGCGGACGAACTGGCAGTTAAGGCTAAAAATACTGCTAAAAGAACTGGTGACATTATTGGATTTAATGGTAGGCCAGACCCTCTTCTTGGAACAAAATAGAAATATTATAAAAGAATTTAAAATTATCTGTCATTTTTTTAAAATGCTATGGTCGTAGTTAATGTGAAGCTATTTAACAATTTTGATTGTAATTTGGACTTTTCCTACAATCAAAGGAGATTAATATGGTATCATAATAGTTTTGTCAATACCATTATGATGATTATGCTAAGTTAATCAGGTATAAACATATCATTAACCAAATTTTCCATTTGGTGGTCATAATTGATCCTTCTTTTGATTTATGTTTTTGCCAAGTGGGATTTTCATCAAAACATACTTTTTGAATCTTTTCCGTGGCAATAATGCATAAATGCATAATATCGCCTTCTGGTCTTTAAAAGTTCCGTTTAAGTTTTTAATTATATTTTTCTTTCTATTTAAATCTTTAATTGATGTATTGGGAGTTCATTATTGCTTTTATTTGATAATATTGCTTTAAATTCAAAATATTCTTTTCATTTGTTAAAATGTGTGTATATAGCAAATATTTATCTGAATATTTTTTAGAAATACTTCTAAAATCAGCATTAATGTTTTATATTATTCTTTCATATTAAAAAATACTAAAAATATTTCAGAAAAACTATAAGTTTAAATACTACTTTGACTAACTTATGTTAGGAATCAAAAATTCCTATAATATAATTGAGGTGATAATAATGCGCAAAATTACATTCGCACTATTAGCTCTAATCCTCGTGGGAATGTTAATCCCGGCAGGATTTTCAGCAGATTCAAATCTCGTAATAACATACGGCGAGACAACACATGGAAATTCAAATTACAAATCAATAGTTGATTCATTTTTCTCTTCACAGGCAGGAATTGACATCAACAATGCTGAATCAAAAATAATCACAGCCGATCAGGTAAATCAGATATCTGGTGGAATAACCGGAAAAACTTACAGTTCAAATCAGATACTGTCTTCAGCACTTGTGGATTTAAATGACAATTCAAAACTCCAGGTAAGTGTTGACAAATCAAAAATCACCACAATTACCGGTGATATGTACATTTCAGCTTTAAAATCAGCTGGAATAACTGCAGGACATGTATACGTAACAAGTCCGGTATCTGCAACAGGTGAATCCGCTCTTGCAGGTATAATGAATTCATACGAAGAAGCAACAGATGTTGAAATTCCGGAAAATGTTAAACAGGCTGCAACAGATGAAATTCAGACTGAAGCACAAATTGTAAACAACTCCGGTGTAGATGCAGATTCTCTATCAAAACTGGTGGATGATGTTAAACAGGAAGTTTCAGGCAAAAACGTAACTGATCACAATACTATCGTAAATATCATCAACAACTACGTTCAAAACAACAACATCAACATTACCAGCGTTGATATAGAAAACCTGGCTAACACTATCGAACAGGTACAGAACGTCCAGGGTGACGTAAACTACTACAAAAATCAGGTAAGTGACTTTATGGGTGGAAATTCCACTGGCGGATTTTCACTTGACGGCTTGTTTGACTGGATTAAATCCTTTGTAAACGGGATTTAATTCCATTTTTCTTTTTTTGCAAATATTTATATCATTCGATAAATAGATTATTACACATCGTTTAAATGAGGTGTAATATGAAAAAACTATTTTTAACAGTATCAATAATTCTAATTTTATTTTTAGGTTTTGCTGCTGTCTCTGCTGAGGATAACAAAACAGTAGTGCAGGATAAAACATTTGATGCAATTCAAACAGCAATCGACAATTCAACAGAATCCAGTATAATCTATCTTGAAGGAACATATATAGGTTCAGGCAGTACAATAACAATCGAAAAACCGGTTATCATTGAGGGAAAAGACAGTGCCGTGCTTGATGCAAAATCAAGTTCACAGATATTCAATATCCGTGCAGATGGCGTCACATTGAAAAATCTAAATATCATCAATGGTGTTGTAAATAATCCGTCAGGAATCAACTATGGCGGTGCAATCAATGCTGAAGGTGATAATCTTAAAATCATCGGCTGTAATTTCTCAAAATCAACTGCAAGATATGGTGGTGCATTATACTCTCAGGGTGAAAATGTATCTATTATTAACTGCCGATTCAGCCAGAATACAGCAGAATACAGTGGAGGAGCATTTGAACTTGATGGAGCCAACAACTATGTTGATAACTGCATTTTCAAAGAGAATGTGGGGTATCATGCAGGAGGAGAAGTTGCATGGGTAGGTATCAACGGAATATTGAAAAATTCCGTTTTCAACTCCATTTCTGATACTTCAAAGGCCAGTCAGTTTGGAGGAGCAGTGGTATGGATGGCTTCGAACGGAACAGTGATGAGGTCTGTCTTCAACGGATATCATGCAAAAAAATACGGATCATCCATATACTGGGGAGGTGACAACGGAACAGTTTCCTATTCAATATTCCATTCAACCACTCCCTACTGGGGAAATCCTGATTATGCAATGGATAACTACTGGGGATTGAATATTGACTCTTTTGATGAGTTTACATCCAGTCAGCTGATTTACTGGAATGGAAACTATACTTATGCTGGAAGATGGGTAAATATCATTGAAAATGGAGGCTATGTAAACTTCACATCAAACGATGGCACTCCTTTAAGCGATTATCTGCCTGACTATAAGTTAAACTCAGAAGTGACAATTGCAAACAATACTTTCAGATATCCTGTTAAAACCAAAATAGTTGCATCCAATCTCATAACCTACAGTTTATATGATGGAAAAACATTAAAAGTCGCACTTAAGGATTCAGTCAATAATGCTGTGGCTTTAAAAACAATAAAAATTAAACTCAACGACATAACATATACAAGAAAAACAAATTCCAATGGTATTGTGAGTCTAAAAATAAGTCTGAAGACCCCTAAGACTTATACAGCAACAGTTGTCTTTACGGGAGATAAGGAATATAAAGCTATTAGTAAAAAGGTTAAAATCACAGTCAAAAAGCAGAAACCAGTATTAACACAAAAGACCAAATCAATGAAGCTTAAAACCAAAAATAAAGTAATAAAATTTGTCCTGAAAAACCAGTTTAAAAAAGCACTTTCCAAAAAGACAGTTAAACTGACTATAAACAAGAAAACATATTCTGCAAAGACAAATTCAAAAGGGATAATTTCTTTTAAAGTCAAATTAACTGCTAAAAAGAATTATAGTGCTGCTGTTAAGTTTGCGGGAAGTAGCTATTATGATAGTATTTCCAAAAAAGTTTCCGTTAAAGTAAGGTAAGTGGAGTTAAACTCCACTTCCAGTTGCTATTGTGATGTTTTCTGTGTATAAATGTGTGGAAACCTTGAAGGAGTTGTCCGAATCAAAGGACATGGGTGTCAAATTAATAGCAGGAGCAAATAATGCAATAGTTGTTATTGCAGACGGAAACCTTGCAGACACATGGGTTGAAGATTCATCAATCGCACTGACACACATGCATCTGATGGCCACAGAACTTGATATCGGAAGCTGCTGGGTTCAGGTACACTTAAAAACAAAAGGCGACCAGGATTGTGAAGATGTCGTCAGGGATATTCTTAATCTCGACTCACATTACAGGATTGTTGGAATTCTTGCATTGGGCCACAGCAACAAAACCCCAAGACTATACACTCCTGAAGATATTGACAAATCAAAAATACGCTACATTGATTAATTCCAAAAATGGACATTGTTAATATTGATGGTGGAGTAATAGCCGCATTATCTAGTGGAAGATGCTCTTTGTAACTTCAATAAATTTTTAAAATAACATTTGCTATTCCTATAAATGTTATCTTTCATTTTTTTAACTTATTATTGTAAAAAAAAAGGCATTAATGATAAACATGTAGTTATTCAAAACTTATTTTTTGAAAATTTTAATTGAAAGGAATCTTAAAAAATTGTGAATATTTAACTTGCATGGTTCTGATTCATTGTTGATTATTGGTGATGTTGTAAAAGAAATTTCAGGACCTAGTTTCATTGATTCACAAACAAAATTACTTTATTTGTTAACTTATAATGTAACAATCTTAATTTTTAAAAATTTAGTTACTTATAATGCTATAATTTCATATTATAAAATTAATAGTTATATAAGTTTATAATTTTTATTTTTAAAAAAACATGAACTTATCTGTTATTAATTTAGGCAAATAACAGCGGAATTATTGAGAATATGGTATATTTTGAACTCTTAAGAAGAGGGTATGAAATAACCATTGGTTGTGTTGGGGATTATGAGATCGATTTTGTCTGCAAAAAAATGGGTGAAAGAATCTATGTTCAGGTAACAAGGGAACTGTCTCATGAGGACACAATTGAAATGGAATTCAGACCGTTGCTTCGGGTTAAGGACAATTACCCAAAATATGTGATATCAACAGATGAGTTTGACATGTCAAGAGATGGAATAAAGCATATGAATATTTTAGATTTCTTATTGGGTGATGGAATTTAATTGAGCTATTGGATAAATAATATGTTATGCCAATCCAATGAAGCTAGTCAAAAGGAGTCAGAAGTTGCATAATACAGATTCGCCACTGTATTGGGAATGAATCATTTTTATTAAATTATTTTTTTCAGGATTGCTTTCAATTTAAAACAATTATGTAGCAACCATCAGAAAACTGAAACATTTACGTTCCAAATTACTTTTTGATTGTTATTACAACATTGTTCAGTCCCAATATCTCTGAGTAATCGATGTTGTCTGACAATTTTTTCAATATGGAAATGTTTGATTCGGGATTGTCCTCTGCCAAAAGACCTATTGCCTTTCCGGAATATTTGATTGAAATCAAAATCGAATCCTCATCATTTCTGATAACGGAATCAATCAAATCCACTTTATCATTGCTTTCAAGGATATAGATTACCATATCTTCAACGGCCATACCAATCAGAGCTGACAGTTCATTGCCTGAAAAGAATTCCTGGACCTCTTTTGAAATGTTAACTGCATCTTCAATATTTCCCTCGATTGTAAACTCGAACACTTCTCCTTCAGCATTTTTCCTGTTTAGGAAAAATCCAGTATATTCACCGTTAGATTTACGGACAATCCATCTGGAATAGATGAAAGTTACAGCGACTGTTGCTAATTCACTTAACACCAGTGCAAACCAAAATCCGTTGCTTCCCCAGAAATGGGATAAGACAGTTGCCAAAACGACCGGGAAAACCAAGCCCTGAAGAAGTGATATCATATTGGCCAGTCTGTCGTTTTCAATTGACTGGGCGTAGAAAATATACAGATAATTAATTGCAAAACTCAAAAAGCTGAATGAAACTATTCTAATTGCATTCATTGCAATCGGAACATGCTCAGGATTGTGCATATTGAATATGAAAAGCACTATCTGAGGGAATATGCACAACAGTGCATTGAAAAAGATTCCAAATCCCATAACTAGTTTAACTGACTTTTTAATGACATAATCAACACCACTATAATCTTTTTCCTTATAATATACAGTGGTAATCGGTAAAATTGATTGTGTCGTACCTAAAATGAATATTTCAACTAAAAATGTTGCATTATAACACATATTCAATGCAACAAGTCCAATTTCCCCTAAAATCCCTGCAATTATTGCATTTAAAACCAGAAATTTAAGCATAATGTACAAGGTAATTGAAGCAGATGAAAAACCTGTCCTGCAGATATCGACCAAATAGCCAAAAATCTTTGAAGATTTAACATTAATAATCTTTAATGTCCTGCTGGATTTAAAAAAGTAAACTGAAATGTATATTGCCCCTACAATACTGCCTAATGATGTAGCAAGTGCAGCGCCTCCTATTCCATAGTTTAAAATTTTCATGAAAACAATATCAAAAGTTATATTTACAATATTGGACAACATGAATGTTTGAAACTGAAGCTGGACAAAATCATCGTTTCTGATGAAATAAGCCAGAACAATCTTATAGCATTCAAATACAATACCTACAAGATACAGGTTAAAATATTGTGCGAAATACTGTTTCATATTTGGAGAATGACACAGAAACTGGATAATCATATCCTGAAATATAAATGACAATATTGTTATGATAATTGAAATCAGCAAGATTCCAATTATAGATACCGAAAAGAGTTCATTACTTTTCTTTTTATCGAATTCCGCTTTTGCAAGGTTACATAGTATGCTTCCTCCAAAACCTATTAGCCAATATACGGTATTTATAAAGCAAACAAAGGGCTCCATAGTCTGAACAACAGATAAAAATGTGGATCCCATAAAAAGGCTTATGAAAAATGCGTCAATGAGCATGGCAAAGTTTCCAGCAATTGAAGTCAGCAATGTCGGAAAGAGCAATTCCTTGAATTTGGAGTTCAGTAAATTATAATTTCTTGTATAATTCATAATGAACACTATCTTTTAGAAGCAATTAACATTCTCGGCAATTTATGTACTGGCAATTCGATTTTAAAGTTCAGGAATTTGACAAGCGCTTCAGCGCCCAGCCTTCCATTTGGAATATGGTCATAAGTAGTTTTTGGAATATATATTCCTCCGCCAACCTTAACGGTTTTTAATGTTTTTAAAAGCAAGGCTGCGATTTTTTCATCGCTTTCATTTCGCTATGCTTTTGTTTAAATTTATTAAAACGCAATCGAATTCACCGTCGATTTTATCCAAACCTTCTGCATCCGTCTGAACTATGGACAAATCATCAAAAAAGGTGTCAGTAACCAGTAATATGGTACCATAGGGTTTCAGATTATTCACAATGGATTTGATATCATTCAAATAACTTAAATCATCAATATTGGCATTTTCATGTGTCTCTTCACTTAACACCAGCTGAAAAGCACGCTGTTCAAGGCTTCTGAGGAATTCCAAATCTTTCATTACCTGATTTTTATCTTCATGAACCAGATATATGTCGCCCGGACTTGTTTCTATATCTTGTGTCTTTAGGAAAAATTGTGAATCCTCAATTTGGCCTATCAAAGTCCTGTGATGACTTTTCAAGTTTTTTCCAATATTCTGCAATGGGGATGACTTGGCAGTAATGTCTTTTGGCACGATTATTGACTTTAAAACACCATGTGCATATAATTCATAGGGCTTTTGGCGGTCCTGATGGAATTTATCTGGATTTAAATATGAATCAAGTGAACTGTCGGTTTCATGCTGTCCGGAAATCTTATCAAGGAATTTTGCATCAAGATTACCACCATGAGGACGGCAATTCACTTCTATCAATATGGGTCCCTTTTCATCAATCATGTATTCTCCATGAACCGGACCGTATTTGATGCCCAAAGCATCGGCAACATCATAAGCATATTCGACAAGTTCCGCTTCTCCAATTCCCAATTCATTTATCGTTTCGTCATAGTCATAGACATGGCCACCTTCATGGGTCTTGATTTTGTGATACTTCCAGATGGTTGTTACTCGATGAACACCATTGCAGGACATGAGATTTACAACATACTCCTCACCTCTAATGCGTTCCTGAATTAGAAGCTCATCCAATTCAGTTCCATAGGCATTTGTTGAATTGAATAGTTCATTTAGGGATTTTATCATTTCCTCCTTATTTGAGCATATTCTCACACCCACTGAACAGAAGCTGTATTGTGGCTTTATTACAACTTCATCAAGATGTTGGCTGTCATAATATTCAATGGCCTCTTCAACACTAGTTACGATGCGGCCCCTTATTGAGCGAAGGTTATTTTCGGCCAGCCTCTTGTGCATTTCATTTTTTAAGGTCATGGCATCCAAGTTTTCAATGGGATTGCACAATAGATTCAAGTCATTTGCCAATTTTGTTGCCAATATGGCTCCATCTTCAGTTCCCGGAACAACAACTAATGGGTCAAGTTTTTTAACCATTTCGAGAGTTTCTTCATATGTGCCTTTTTCATAAATCAAATCATAATCAGCATTTATCAAATCGTATCCACTTCTGACTTCTTTTAAATGCATCTCCGCTTCCTCAGTATCACTAAATGCATTCATTTCCAAAATAACAGGATTACAATTCCTGTCAATAATGTCTTGAATATAATTAATTCCTGTGGATTTGCATTGAACAACAACAATATTTCTCATAAAAAATCAATCCTGTCAAATTTTCATCTCTTCTACTTTACAGTATATAATAATTTTATATATAATTTCTTTTATTCTTATTTTTGCTATGTTTTTTCTAGACTCTTTCAAAAACTTTGTTGATTTTCAAAATCCTTTTTGCGATTGTCGTTCCAAATTAGATCTCTGCGATAGATTCGTTTTAAAACGCCTCGTTTGGTCTTGAATGTTCGTTTTCTGGATTTTGGCATTGTTTTTTGGAAGGCATTTTCAATTTTGTTACTTGTTTTTTCAATTCGTTTGTCTTTTAATCACTGGATGAAAATCATATTTACGATAAATTAAAGATTGTACTTCATTTTTGAATTCATTATAATCATTTAAATCGAATACTTTTCAACAGTTGTTTCATCTTCAGTATCGTAAATTGCATCGGCTACGATGCAATTTGAAATAGAATCAAGTAATGTGTGACGATATTTCCATTTTCCGTTGATTTTTATCCAT